>NZ_JBDJKU010000014.1:0-73631 GCF_039673015.1 Stenotrophomonas sp. TWI1409 | reverse complement strand
GCTGAATGCCGGCCAGCGGCCGGCACTACCACGCCTCCGTCTTGACCTCTTGATCTATTGACCTCAACCATTGTTGAGGTGCGATAACAGTCTCCCCACGGCCAGCCCTCTTGGCCTTCCCCACGGAGATTGCTTCGATGTCGTACTCGCTTCCCCCGCTCCCCTATGCCTATGACGCCCTCGAGCCGCACTTCGATGCGCGCACGATGGAAATCCACCACAGCAAGCACCACCAGACCTACGTCAACAACCTCAATGCCGCCATCGAGCAGGCCGGCATCGCCGAGCAGCCGGTCGAGGCGCTGATCGCCAACCTCGATGCAGTGCCCGAGGCGCAGCGTGGCGCGGTCCGCAACAACGGCGGTGGCCACGCCAACCACAGCCTGTTCTGGACCGCACTCAGCACCAACGGCGGCGCACCCGATGATGAACTGGCCGCCGCCATCGACCGCGATCTGGGTGGCTTCGATGCCTTCAAGGAGGCCTTCACCAAGGCCGCGCAGACCCGCTTCGGCAGTGGCTGGGCCTGGCTGACCAGCGATCGCGACGGCCGCCTGAAGGTTGAAAGCAGCGCCAACCAGGACAGCCCGCTGATGGGTGCAACGGTCGGCCTGTCCGGCAATACCCCGATCCTCGCACTGGACGTCTGGGAACACGCCTACTACCTGCACTACCAGAACCGTCGCCCGGACTACATCGGTGCGTTCTTCAACATCATCAACTGGGCCGAGGTCGGCCGGCGCTACCGCCAGGCCAGGGCCTCATGAGCGGCGAGACACTGCCGTACGCCGGGCCGTGGGCGGGGGTATTCCCCGCCCCGGCCCCGGTGCCGTCGGTCGAGATGCCGCCGCGGGCACTGCGGCGGCTGCTCGGCCACTTTCCTACCGGCGTGGCCATCGTCTGCGCGCGCGATGCGCAGGGCAAGCCCATCGGCCTGACCATCAATTCGTTCGTGCCGGTGTCATTGCAGCCGCCACTGGTGCTGTGGAACCTGGCGTTGCACGCGCAGAGTCTTTCCACCTTCCAGCGCGCCACCCGCTTTGCGATCAGCGTGCTGGCGGCCGACCAGGAAGCACTGGCCCGGCGCTTTGCCGATCCGCAGGTACGCAACCGCTTCGACGGTCTGGCATTGCTGGATGACGACGAGGACGCCCCGCCACGCATCGCCGGTGCGGTAGCGCATCTCACCTGCACCCGCCATGCGCAGTGGCCGGTAGGCGATCACCTGCTGCTGGCCGGCCGCATCATCGAAGTGCACGAGAACGGCGGCGCGCCACTGCTGTTCCATCGCGGCCGCTTCCAGCCGGGACCGGCCGAGCTGCTGGTGGAGGTGCGCTGATGAACATCGAGGCTCTGGAATGCATGCTGGCCAGCGGCAAGGACGGCGCGCTGCTGCGCTTCGGCCTGGGCAAGGGCTGGCTGGATGCCGGCAACCCGGTGCGCGCAGCGACCCATCTGGGCCGTTGCGTGGTCCTTGATCCGCAGTATTCGGCAGCGTGGAAGCTGCTGGGCAAGGCCTGGCTGGCCAGTGGCCAGCCGCAGGCGGCGCGCGAAGCGTGGCAACGCGGTTTGAGCGTGGCCGGCAGCAAGGGCGACCAGCAGGCACGCAAGGAAATGCAGGTATTCCTGCGACGCCTGGACCGCGAGCGGGCGGATCTGGCGAAAGCGGACTGAGTCGATCAGCCCGCGTTGGCCGATGCCGGTGCGGACATGATGTCCGACATCGGCAGGCGGCGCGGCTTGCTCGGGAACGCGTGGCGCAGGATGCGCCAGACCACCTGGCCGAACTGGCGCGGCAGCGAGCCGTTGTTGTAGTGCTGGCCGTAGCGGCGGCAGATGTCCTTCACTTCCTTGGCGATGGCCGCATAGCGGTTGGCCGGCAGGTCCGGGTAGAAGTGGTGCTCGATCTGGTGGCTGAGGTTGCCCGACAGCACGTTGATCAGGAAGCCGCCGCTGATGTTGGACGAACCGCGCAGCTGGCGCAGGTACCAATGGCCGCGCGACTCATTGCGCAGGCACTCCTTCGGGAAGGTTTCCGATTCGGCGGTGAAGTGCCCGCAGAAGATGATCACGTAGGTCCAGATGTTGCGCAGGCCGTTGGCCACCAGATTGCCCAGCATCACGGTGAGGAAGAACGGGCCGGCCAGCAGCGGGAAGAACACGTAGTCCTTCAGCACCTGACGGGCCATTTTTCGCGCCACCGGGCGGGTCTGCATCCACATCGCACGGCCACTGATGCGGCCCTTCAGCCAACGGCCCAGGCGCAGGTCCTGCGCGGCCACGCCCCACTGGAACAGCAGCGCGAAGATCGGCGCGATGATCGGCTGCAGCAGGTAGAACGGCTTCCAGCGCTGTTCCGGGAAGATGCGCAGCAGGCCGTAGCCGATGTCATCGTCCATGCCACGCACGTTGGTGTAGGTGTGGTGGCGGAAATTGTGGGTCTTGCGCCAGTTGTCGGCGGTGGCAACGATGTCCCACTCGTAGGTGTTGCCGTTGAGCTTGGGGTCGCCGGTCCAGTCGAACTGGCCGTGCATGACGTTGTGGCCCAGCTCCATGTTCTCCAGGATCTTCGACAGCGCCAGCAGCAGCGTGCCGGTGATCGCGGCCGGCCACAGCAGCGGCACCCAGAACAGTGGCGAGAACGCCGCCAGGAACAGCAGGCCACGGCCACCCACGCCGAACCAGCGCACGGCGGCGGCCACGCGGCGGATGTAGCGGGTATCGGAGGCGCCGAGGCTGCCGATCACACGGTCGCGGATCGCGTCGAGTTCCTCACCGAAGGCATGCATCTCGGCAGTACTCAGGGCACGGTCGGTAGCGCGGGTCATGGCAGGCGTCCTCAGAGATCCAGGGTCAGGTCGGTGGTCGGTGCGCTCACGCAGATCCGCACGGGCTGTGCCGATTCGGATTGCAGGTCGCCGGTGCGCAGGTGGCGGGTGGCGCCACTGACGCGGTCACAGCTGCAGCTGTTGCAGATGCCCATGCGGCAGCCGTGTTTGGGCTTGATGCCATGGGCTTCGAGGCTTTCCAGCAGCGAGCGGCCACGCGGTACGCTCAGCTGGCGGCCACTGCGCGCAAGCGTCAGCGACACCTCACCTTCGCTGCTGGCATCGCGCAACGGCGCCGGCGGGGTGAAGGCTTCGGCCTGGAAGCCGGCCACCTGATGTGCCAGGCGTTCACGCGCGGCGGCAACGAAGCCGTCCGGGCCGCAGGCCAGCACATGGCGCTGCGCCACCGGCGTGTCATCGCCGGCCACCTGCAGATCATGGGTATCGATACGCGCGGCCGGCACCTCACCCTCGCGGGTGGTCAGCAGGTGTACGCGCAGGTTCGGATGCGCTGCGGCCAGCCCCTGCAGTTCATCACGGAACTGCAGATGGGCAGCGGTGCGCTCCCAGTAGAACAGGTCCACCGGCGCCGCCAGCGGGCGCTGGCAGGTGTCGCGCAGCAGGCTGCGCATCGGCGTGATGCCACTGCCGGCCGCCAGCAGCAGCACTGGCGCCGCGGCCGGCATATGGAATTCGCCGAAGGCGGCATCGAGGCGGAATAGTTCGCCCGGCTGCGCATGATTGACCAGATGCTGGCTGACCCGGCCGCCATCGATCGCCTTGACGGTGATCGCCAGCTCGCGCCGACCGAGTGCGGTGGGGCTGTAGCTGCGCTGCCACAGGCGCCCTTCAATCTCGACGCCGAGAGTGACGTGCTGGCCAGCGCGCATGCCGGCCCAGTGCCGGTTGGTGCGCAGGACCAGGGTCGCCGCGCCCTCGCCGGCCGGCTCGCGCCGGACCAGGCGGGCCACCGGCTCGCGCAGGGTCCACAGGGGATTGAGCTGGCCCGCCCAGAAATCGAACAGCGACGGCGAGACCCAGCGGTACGGAGAGAACAGGGACGGACGGACGACAGCGCTCATGGGCGCACTATACGGGCGCACATACACCTGTGTATACATGTGTATATTGAACCGGATTGGGTATGATTCAGCCTCGCCCCACCGGAACCCCCATGGCCGCCGCCACCGCCTTGTCGACGCCCGATGCCAACAGCCCGGCCCGCCGTACGGTGAGCCGCGAGGATCTGCTGGCTGCTGCCCTGAAACTGATCGGGCCGCACCGCAGCCTGTCCACGCTCAGCCTGCGCGAAGTGGCACGTGAGGCTGGCATCGCGCCGAACAGCTTCTACCGGCAGTTCCGCGACATGGACGAACTGGCCGTGGCGCTCATCGATGCGGCCGGCCGCTCGCTGCGCACCATCATCGGCGAGGCCCGGCAGCGCGCCACCTCCACCGCCACCAGCGTGGTGCGGGTCTCGGTGGAGACCTTCATGGAACAGCTGCGCGCCGACGACAAGCTGCTGCACGTGCTGCTGCGCGAGGGCGCGGTCGGCTCGGACGACTTCAAGCACGCGGTCGAACGCGAGCTGCACTATTTCGAGGAAGAGCTGCAGCACGACCTGGTGCGCCTGGCCGCACTGGATGGCGCCGTACTGCATGCCCCGGAACTGGTGGCCAAGGCCATCACCCGGCTGGTGTTCGCGATGGGTGCCACCGCCATGGACCTGCCGCCGGAGAAGGATCCGGAGCTGGTCGAGCAGATCTCCACGATGATCCGCATGATCATCGTCGGCGCCCGTACCCCCGCCGCGTTCCGCCGCGGCTGATCGAGGCCCCTGGGTCGGACCCCTTTCCAGAGGAAAGGGCTCTGACCCGCCCCAGCTCCATGAAGCCCGCCACGCAGCGCCACGGCGCCGATGAACTGTGGCCGCTGTCCCGGATTTAGATTGCAGATGCGCAGTTTGAGCATCCTGCACGCGCCATTCACTGCGCTCTCACGTACGCTGAATTATTCAGACAACGCGCTCCATTCAGTTTGGTGAGTTATTGAACGGGGTTTGAATCCGGCAAGTACCGCTGCAGTCGTTTCAGATTAATTGCATGGCCCAGGCAAGACCCGATCCGCACAGTGCCGCCTTCGGTCCTGCGGATGCAGGTCTCACCCCAATAGGCTTCAAGGAGAAACACCCATGCGCATGATGCAGTTCACGCCGAAGTTTCCTTCCACGCTTGTCCGATCACGGCTGGCACTTGCACTCGCCGGGCTGATTCTCGTGCCCTCCATGGAGGCCGCGGCCGTTGATCTGAACAACGGCGCGTCCGCTACGGTCGTTCCGGGCCATGTCTGGGTCGGGCAGGACTTCACGCTCCGCAGCAATTCGCATCTGACCGTCGATGGCACTCGCGTCGGCAGAGTAAATTCGCAGGATTCGACAGTCACGCTCAGTAACGCATCCGCCGGCCTGGTCTCGTTGATGGATTCCGCCGGCGACATCCGAGGCAGCACGCTGGCCGGCCTGAACACCAGTGCATTTCTGTCCAACCCGACATCGGCGCGCACAGTCATCGCCATTTCAAACAGCCGCGTCGAAAGTCCTTTTACGGCTTCGCGCATTTCGGGTGGCGGAACCATCCGTGCCTCATCGACGGCCTTTGCTGGCGATGTGCACGGCGTCCTGATGCTGGCGGGCATTCTGGAATTACGCAGCGGCTCTTCTGTCGTCGGCGCGCAGGATGGCATCGACAGCAGACACAACGCCGGTGGCCAGCCCGCCATGGGCCCAGATGGGTGGTACGTACTTGTCGATGGCTCTTCGGTGGAAGGAACCGCTGGCGCAGCGCTCAGCGCGAATACTCAGGGCTCAGCTCCGCAGGTCAACCGCTTCATTGTGCAGAACGGCGCCACGCTGAAGGGTGGCAACGGCAACCTTCTGCAGGCCAATGCAGGTGCCCTGTTCGACTTTAGCGGCCGAACTTCCACGCTGGCCGGGAACTTCACCATTGCCGATACCGCCAGCGGCACGCTGCGCTTCCTTGACGGCCTCGACCTCACCGGCCGCATCCTCGGCCCGGCCGATGTCATCGTCGACCAGGGCGGTCGCTGGACGCTGTCCGGCGACAGCAACACCGGCAACCTCACCCTGGGTGCAGGCAGCAATATCTTCCTCGGTGCTGCGGGTACGGCGGCCTATCCGCAGCTGACCGTCAACGGCAACTACGCCGGCAACGGCGGCACCCTGCACTTCAACACGGTGCTGGCCGGCGACGACGCAGCAAGCTCGCGCGTGCATGTCACCGGCAATACCAGCGGCACCACCCAGGTCACCGTCAACAACATTGCCGGCGCTGGTGCACAGACCGTCAATGGCATTCCGTTGATGCAGGTGGACGGTGCCAGCAATGGTCACCTCGCGCTGCAGGGCCGCGCCATCGGCGGCATGTACGAGTATTTCCTGCGCAAGGGCACTCCGGGCGCGACCAACGGCAACTGGTACCTGACCTCGGCCTACACCGGCAATCCATGCGATATCAATCCGTCGCTGCCGGAGTGCCAGGGCACTGGTCCGGTGGATCCGGTCGATCCTGTTGACCCGGTCGATCCGGTCGATCCGGAGGACCCGGTCAATCCCGTCGATCCGGTCCCCGTGCTGCGTCCGGAGCCGGGCGCGTACCTGGCCAACCAGGCCGCGGCCGTGCAGATGTTCCAGCTGCGCCGCCACGACCGCGGCGAGCCCGGCTTCGACCGCGCCCGCATCGGCACCTGGGTGCGCGCCGGGCGTGACCAGCTGCAGGCGAACGTGGCCGGCCAGGTTGACGCCCGTACCCACATCAACACCCTGCAGTTGGGCAGCGATGTCTGGCGTTGGGGCGATGGCCGTGGCCAGGTCGGCGTGATGCTGGGCACCGGCGAGGCGACCACGCAGGCGGTGTCGACGCTGAGCGGCTATGGCACGCGCGGCAAGGTCAAGGGCAAGTCGGCCGGTGTCTACCTGGGCTGGGTGCAGGATGCACAGAGCAGTGCCGGCCTGTATGTGGACGGCTGGCTGCAGGCGGCACGCTTCGACAACGAGGTGCAGGGCGAAGGCATCGCCCGCGAGACCTACGACTCCAGGACCCGCAGCGCATCGCTGGAAGCCGGATATGCGTGGGCCATCCGCAGCAGTGAGGCCAGCACGCTGTACCTGCAACCGCAGGCGCAGCTGACCTGGACCGACTACGACGGCGACAGCCTGGTCGAAAACAATGGCACCACGGTCGAGGATGGCCGCGGCGGCGGCCTCAACAGCCGCCTCGGCGTACGCCTGTTTGGCCAGAGCACGCTGCAGGGCAACCGCGTGCAGCCGTTCCTGGCGGCGAACTGGCTGCGTGGCCAGCGCGATGAGGCCATGCGCTTCAACAGTGAGTCGTTGAGCGCGAAGACGCCGGAGAACCGCTACGAAGTGCAGGCCGGTGCCCAGCTTCAGCTGGGCCAGCGCTGGAGCGCATGGGGTGACCTGCGTGTACAGCGTGGCGACAGCGGCTATCGCAACCACGGTGCCCAGGTCGGCCTGCGCGCCGCCTGGTAAGCCCCTCGCCGCCCCGGGGCCAGACCGGGGCGGCGTTCCTCGATTTCGATCGCACCCTGCCGGGCATGACATCCGGCAGGGTTCTGGCGTTGATTTGTAATGTTATAACACCGTCGTCCGCGATGTTCTGATCCTGCTTTCGGCTTCGTGATTGCACGGACTTATTTATATAGCCATTGCTATATCTATAACCCTCTGCTTTCATACGCGTCAGCCAGGTCGCCCTCGCCGCCTTTCCTCTCCCAAGGACGACGCCCTCATGCCCGTTTCCAGACCCCTTTCCCGCCGGCTGCCTCTGGCTGCCGCCATCGCCCTGACCCTGCCGCTGCCTGCGCTGGCAGGCACACCGAAGCCGACCGAGCTGGACCGTGTGCAGGTCAAGGTCAGCACTGCCACCCGCAGCGAACGCCTGCTGTCCGATGTCCCGATCCGCACCGAAGTGCTGCGCAAGGAAGACATCGCGCTGCGCGCGGCCACTGACTTCTCGCGTGCCGCAGAGCTGATCAACGGCCTGCGCGTGGAAAGCAACTGCCAGAACTGCAACACCAGCGAGGTACAGCTGCTGGGCCTGCCCGGCGCCTACAACCAGCTGTTGTTCGATGGCATCCCGCTGCTGTCCACGCTGGGCAGCGTGTACGGCCTGGAACAGATCCCGGCCGGGTTCGTCGACCGCATCGAAGTGGTCAAGGGCGGCGGCTCGGCGCTGTACGGCCCGGGCGCGGTGGCCGGTGTGATCAACCTGATCCCGCCACTGCCGGCGCGCAGCGGCGGCCATGTGCAGGCCGGCGTGGATGTGCTGAAAGGCACGCCGCAGAAGAATGCCGATGTGCGCCTCGACCTGGTGGCCAAGGATGCCGACGCCGGGCTGTCGGTGATTGCCCAGCGCAACTGGAACAGCGGCATCGACTACAACGGTGACGGCTACACCGAGATCACCCGCAAGAACCTCAAGGTCGGCGGGCTGCAGGCCTGGTATGCGCCCACGCCGGGCACGCGGCTGCGCCTGGACCTGCAGGTGACCGATGAAACCCGCCGCGGCGGCAACCGCCTGGACCAGCCCGAATACCTGGCCAACATCGCCGAATCGCTGGATACGAAGTACCGCCGAGGCAGCGTGTCGTGGGATCAGGAGATCAATGCCGACGTTGATTTCCGCCTGGCCTATGCCTTCGCCGACATCGACCGTGACAGCTTCTATGGCGGCCTGGGTGACGTGGTCTCCGATCCGTCTGCGCCTGGCTATGACCCGTCGCAGCTGGATCCGAACGTAGCCGGCAGCGCCGCCTCACGCTCATGGCGCCAGTACGGCCGCACCCACAACCCGCTGCACTACATCGACAGCCAGTTGAACTGGCGGTTGGGTGCGCACGCGCTGGCCTTCGGCGTGCAGTACAAGCACGAGTCACTGCGCGACGACAACCGCACCGGTGACGGGCAGCGCCTGGCAGTGCTGGAGGATGCCACTTTCCACAACCTGGGCGCCTTCATCCAGGACGAGTGGAGCCTGCGCGACAACGTCGACCTGGTGCTGGGTGCGCGCGTGGACAAGAGCTCGGAGCTGGACAGCGCGGTGTTCTCGCCGCGCATCGCGCTGGCCTGGCAGGCCACGCCCAACCTGAAGTGGCGGGCAGGCGTTGCCACTGGCTTCCGTGCACCGGAAATCTTCGTCGAGGATGTGCATGTCGATACGCTGGGTGGCGAACAGGTGCGCGTGCGCAACACCGACGGCCTGAAGGAAGAGCGCGCGTTGACCACCCTGTTCGGCTTCGACTGGCGATCTGACCCGGCCAATCCGGTGTGGAGCTGGGATGCCACCGCCTCGTATGCGCGCATCCGCGACACCTTCGCACTGGGCGAGATCCAGCGCGGCGATGACGGACAGCTCAGTCAGCTGCGCTACAACGCGTCCGGTTCCAACGTGCTGGGGGCGGAAACCAACCTGGGCTGGCAGCCGTCGCCACAGTGGCGCCTGACCGCGGGAGCCTCGTGGTACCGCTCGCGCTTCCGCGAACCGCAGCGCATCTTCGACGACACCGGCGACGGCGGCGACACCGTGATCGAAAGCCGGGACTACCTGAAGACCCCACGCTGGACCGGCCTGGCCCAGCTCAGCTGGATGCCGGCCGAGCCGTGGGAGACCTTCGTCGCGCTGCGCCACACCGGGCCGATGTCGGTGCTGAACAACCGGCTGGGCGAACTGCACCGCACGCGTTCATTCCTGGTGACCGATCTGGGTGCGCGCTGGCACCGTCACCTGGGCGCGCAGGCGCAGCAGGAAGTGTCGGTGGCCGCAGGCGTCAAGAACGTGTTCGACCAGCGCCAGAAGGATCTGGAGGTGGGTGCGTTGCGTGACAGCGACTATGTCTATGGGCCGCGCTTCGCGCGCTCGTGGTACGTCAACCTGCGCTATGCGTTCTAAGCCGCTACGAGCGTTGTTGCTGGCCTGTGCCGTGCTGCTGGCCGCACCGGCGATGGCTGCGGACCTCCACGCGCAGGTCTCGGCCTCGCTGGTGCGGCCGGATCAGCGCTCGCTGCGGCCGATGCAGTGGTCATCGCCACCGAAGCTGGTGGCGTTGTACTTCGGCGCCGACTGGTGCGCGCCCTGCCATGCCTTCGTACCCACACTGCGCAGCGTGCGTGACGCATTGCGCGAGGCCGGCGCCGATACCGAAGTGGTGTACGTCAGCCTGGATGAGAGCGAGGCCGCGCTGCGCCGCTACATGCACGCGCAGGACATGCCGTGGCCGGTGCTGGACCCGCGCCGTGCCGCGCGCATGCCGGCACTGCAGGCATTGGCCGGGCTGGCACCGCCGAATCTGGTGCTGATCGATGCCGACGGCAAGGTGCTGGCCAATGGTTGGCAAGGGCGCCGCTACGAAGGCCTGCAACCGGTGTTGAAGGAATGGGCGAAACACGCGTGCGCGCAGCAGCAGGCCCATTGTCCGCCCGATCTGTAGAGTCGAGCCACGCTCGACTCATTCCATCACCGCGCGAACAGCCGCCGGGCATGGCCCGGCGCTACCGTTACGGCGCCTCGCCCTCGGCCTTGCGCACGAACGCCTCGAACAGCGCCAGCGTCTGCTCGCTTACATGGTGCTCGATACCCTCGGCATCGCGCCGCGCGGTATCCGGGTCCACCCCCAGCGCCAGCAGGAAACGCTCCACGGTCTGATGACGCTGGCGGCTGGCATGCGCCAGCGCCTCGCCTTCCGGGGTCAGGAACACGCCGCGGTACGGCCGCTGCACCACCCAGCCATCACGGGCCAGCCGCCGCAGCATCTTCGCCACAGTGGGCTGGGCCACGCCCAGGCGGGTGGCGATGTCGACCTGGCGGGCCTCGCCGCCGTCGGCCAGCAGGTCCGAGATCAGCTCGACATAGTCCTCCACCAGCTCCATCCGGTGCGCCTCGCGCACTTGCCGGAAGCTCTCGACCTGGCGCTCGGCCTCGATCAAGGGGGTGCTTTTCAGCGATGTCGAATCGTCGGTCTTGCCCACGCCTGCGCCTGTCCTTCCGGTTGTTCCGGTGTTGAACCTGAATTCTGGACCAGTAACGCGATAAAGACGATTGTTTCACATTGCTAATGACTATAGCAGGAGCTATATTCGGAGCCATGAACACCCTGGCACCCCGCGACCCTTCGGCCTCCACTGCGGCCAGCCTGGGTGCGCTCAACGCCTCGGTGGCGGTGCCCGACAAGGGCCATTGGTGGTTCCGCCTGCTGGCCTTCCTCGGCCCGGGCTACATGATCTCGGTCGGCTACATGGACCCGGGCAACTGGGCCACCGACCTCGCCGGCGGTTCGCGCTTCGGCTACCTGCTGCTGTCGGTCATCCTCATTTCCAACCTGATGGCGGTGATCCTGCAGGCGCTGTCGGCGCGGCTCGGCATCGCCACCGGCATGGACCTGGCCCAGGCCTGCCGCGCGCGTTACCCCAAGCCGGTGAACCTGGCGCTGTGGGCGCTGTGCGAGGCGGCGATCATCGCCTGCGACCTGGCCGAAGTGATCGGCACCGCGATCGCGCTGAAGCTGCTGTTCGACCTGCCGTTGCTGTGGGGCGCGGTGATCACCGCCCTGGACACGCTGCTGGTGCTGCTGCTGATGAACCGCGGTTTCCGTGCGCTGGAAGCCTTCGTGATCGCATTGCTGATGGTGATCTTCGCCTGCTTCATGGTGCAGATCGCGCTGGCCGCACCGCCGGTGATGGAAGTGCTGGGCGGTTTCATTCCGCGCGCGCAGGTGGTAACTGATCCGCACGCGCTGTACATCGCCATCGGCATCATTGGTGCCACGGTGATGCCGCACAATCTCTATCTGCACTCGTCCATCGTGCAGACCCGTGCCTACCCGCGCACCGATGAAGGCCGACGCAGCGCGCTGCGCTGGGCAGTGACCGACAGCACCCTTGCACTGACCCTGGCACTGTTCATCAACGCCAGCATCCTGATCCTGGCGGCGGCGGTGTTCCATGCCAATGGCCGATTTGATGTGGAAGACATCGAGCAGGCGCACCAGCTGCTGGCGCCCATGCTGGGCGTGGGCGCCGCTGCGACGCTGTTTGCAATTGCGCTGCTGGCCTCGGGCCTGAATTCAACGGTGACCGCCACGCTGGCCGGCCAGATCGTGATGGAAGGCTTCCTGCACCTGCGTCTGCCGCCGTGGCTGCGGCGGCTGATCACGCGGGCGCTGGCGATCATTCCGGTGGTGGTGGTGATCATGCTGTTCGGCGACCAGGGCGCGGTAAAGCTGCTGGTGCTGAGCCAGGTGGTGCTGTCGATGCAGTTGCCGTTCGCGATCATCCCGCTGGTGCGGATCGTGACCGACAAGGTGACGATGGGCGCGCTGGTGGCCCCGCGCTGGCTGGGCAGCATCGCCTGGGTGATCGCGCTGGTGATCGTGGCGTTGAACGTGAAGCTGCTGGTGGATACCTTCAGCGGCCAGTAGATCCACGCCATGCGTGGATGCCTTTGTAGAGTCGAGCCATGCTCGACTCATTCCATCACCGCGCGAACAGCAGTCGAGCATGGCTCGACTCTACAGATGCAGCGCAATGGCGGCTTCAATCTGCTGCGGCGACTGGAACCCGGCCAGGCGGGTGCGTTCGTCGCCGTCACGGAACAGGGACAGCGTCGGCGTCTGCCGCAACCCCAGTCCCCTGAAGAACGCTTCACCCAGCACTTCCAGCTGCACGCGCAGCAGGGTGATGCCCTGCCCTGCACTGCTGGTCGCCACGCGGTGCAGCGACATCTCCAGCATCCGGCACCCTGGGCACTGGTCCTTGTGGAAATCCACCAGCACCCTCGGATGTTCGGCCAGCAGCTGCTGGAACTGCTCAGGCGTGGTGGCGTCGATGATCTGCATCGGTGTTGCTCCAGTAATGGGCCAGGACCGCGTCGGTCCAGGCCTCGATGGCCGCGGCATGGCGAACGCCATGCGGCATCTGTTCGATCTCCAGCGGCGGGTAGTCGCTGTGGAAGTAGCGGATCAGCCGGTGCACGGCGCCGCAGTAGTACTCCTGCCCCCACTGCGTCTCGCCGGTACCGAACACCGCCAGCTGCCGTGGCCGCTCGCCGCGCTCGGCGATGCCGGCCACCCAGGCTTTCATCTCCGACGGCGTGCGGCCGGCGTTGTCGGTCCAGCAGCCCAGCAACACCAGGTCGGCCTCATCGGCGGCCAGAGGCGGTGCCTGGCGCAGGTCGTCGGCCTCCTGCCAGTGCACCGCATGGCCCGCTGCGCGGCAACGCTCCGCAATCTGCCGAGCGAGCTCGCGGGTGTTGCCGCTCAACGAGGCGACCACCAGCAGGATGCTCAGCGCTTCGCTGGGCTCAGAGGTCGTCGAAGCCGTTGTCGACGTTGGTCTTCTTGTAACTTGCATTGCGCATCTCGAAGAAGTCGGTCTTGGTTTCGGTGAAGTTGTCGGCGTAGGCCTTGATCCACGGCATCACGTTGTCGGTGGTGTCGCTGTACAGGCGCTCGATGCCGAGCATGCCGGCCATCTTGTTGGCGCGGTACTTCATGTAGCGCACCATCTCGTCCACGTCGATGCCATCGATGCCGTCCAGCACCTCCGACGACCACTGCGTCTCCAGCTCGATCGCATGCTCGAACGATTGGTGCACGTAGGCGGTCAGCTCGTTGGTCTGCAGCTCAGGGTTCTCGCCGATGATGGCGCGGATCAGCTCGCTGATGAACTTGGTATGCGCCAGCTCGTCGCGGTTGATGAAGCTGATGATCTTGCCGGTGCCGTTCATGCGGTTCTGCCGCACCATGTTGTAGAAGTAGGCGAAACCGGAATAGAAGTTGATGCCTTCCAGGATCGAGGACTGGATCAGCGACTTCAGCAGGGTCTCGGCGGTCTTCTCGCGCATGAAGTCGTCATACGCGCCCATGATCGGTGCGTTGCGCTTGATGATGGTCGGATGGGTGCGGGCGATCTCGAAGATGCGGTTCTGGTTCGGCAGGTCGGTGATCGAGGCCAGCACGTAGCTGTAGCTCTCGTTGTGGATCACTTCCTGCTGGCCGATGATCGCTGCATTGGCATGCGCGGCGGGATCGGTGATGTACTCGGCCACGTTGTAGATGAAGCGGGTCTGCGGTGAGTCGAGCGTGGCCAGCAGGCCGATGATGGAGTCGTAGGCGTTCTTTTCGCGTGCGTTGAGCTCGCCGTACTGGCGGGCATCGAGCTTCATGTCGACCTCGTCGGGAATCCAGAAGTTGGTCGACAGCTCCTTGTAGGCCCGATAGAACGACGGGTACGGAATGTCGTTCCAGTTGAGGATGCCGCTGGTGCGGCCGTTGATGATGCCGGTGCTGCGGTTGGGATGGCGCGGTTCGAGGATCTTGATGCGGTCGAGGGGGGTTGCCATGGGTTCCTGCCTTCGTTCTCTTTCTATCGTGTTGCCGGCCAGCGGCCGGCACTACCATGGATCGCGGGGTTGCCTGCCAGCGGCCGGCACTACCGTAGATCGCGGGGTTGCCGGCCAGCGGCCGGCACTACCGTGGGTCGCCGGTGGTCAGCTGGAGCACCACTCGCATTCGCTGATGTCGATGTCGTTGGAGCGCACGTAGTAGGTGCTCTTCAGGCCTTCGCGCCAGGCACTCAGGTGCAGCTCCAGCAGCGTGCTGGCGCGGATCGTGCTGGGCACGTACAGGTTGAAGCTGATCGACTGGTCGACGTGGCGCTGGCGGCGCGCGTTCTGGCGCACGCTGGCGAACTGGTCGACCTTGTAGGCACCCTTCTCGTAGTACGGCCAGGTCTCCAGCGACAGGCCCGGTGCAGCCACCGGACGCCGGAAATCCTTCTTTTCCTCGTAGTAGAACGCGCTGTAGATCGGGTCGATCGATGCGGTGGAACCGGCAATCTGCGCGGTGCTCATGTTCGGCGCGACGGCCAGCAGCCAACCGTTGCGCAGGCCGTGCGTGGCGACCTCGCGGGCCAGGCTGTCCCAGGCCGCGCCGCTGTAGTCGCGATCGCTGAAGTAGCGGCCGTTGTGCCAGTCGCTGCCGGCGAACATCGGGTAGCTGCCCTTTTCCTTTGCCAGCTGCGCGCTGGCCTGGATGGTCAGGAAGTTGATGCGCTCGTAGAGGCGGTCGGCCAGCTCTTCGGCATCCGGCGATTCCCACTGGATCGCCTGCTGCGCCAGCAGGTGGTGCCAGCCGAACGTGCCCAGGCCGATGGCGCGGTACTTGCGGTTGGTGATGGTGGCCTGCGGCACCGGCAACGCGTTGAGGTCGATCACGTTGTCGAGCATGCGCACCTGGATCGGGATCAGGCGCTCCAGCACATCGGTGGCCAGCAGGTCATCCGGCGCACTGATCGCCCGGCCGAGGTTGATCGAGGAGAGGTTGCAGACCACGAAGTCACCGGCACGGCGTGTGGTGACGATCTGGTCGCCGCTGACGATCTCCTGGATCATCCGCGTCGGGCTCATGTTCTGCAGGATCTCGGTGCACAGGTTGCTGGAATAGATCATGCCCGCGTGCTTGTTCGGGTTCCGGCGGTTGACCTCGTCGCGGTAGAACAGGAACGGGTTGCCGGTCTCCAGCTGGCTGAGCATGATCCGCTTGAACAGATCGATGGCCTTCACCGTGCGGCGGCTGATGCGCTCATCGGCCACCAGCTCGGCGTAGCGGTCACGGAAGCTGCCCGAACCACGCTTCTCGTCGTAGAAGTCCTGCAGGTACCAGCCCTTGGCCTGCTTCACCTCGTGCGGGTCGAACAGGTACCAGTCGGCGCGACGCTCGACCGCTTCCATGAACAGGTCCGGCACGCACACCGAGGTGAACACATCGTGCGCGCGCAGACGCTGGTCCCCATTGTTGAGGCGCAGGTCCATGAAGGCTTCGATGTCGCGGTGCCAGATGTCCAGGTACACCGCCACCGCACCCTTACGCTGGCCGAGCTGATCAACAGACACCGCAGTGTTGTTGAGCTGCTTGATCCACGGCACCACGCCGCCGGAGGAATTGGCCACGCCACGGATCGGCGCGCCGCTGCTGCGCACATAGCCCAGATAGGCTCCAACACCACCGCCGTGCTTGGACACACGGGCGATATCGGTGTTGGAGTCATAGATGCCCTGCAGGCTGTCGTCCACCGTGTCGATGAAGCAGCTCGACAACTGCCCGCCCACCTTGCCGGCATTGGCCAGGGTCGGTGTGGCCACCGTCATGTACAGGTTGGACAGCGCCCAGTACGCCTCTCCGACCAGCTGCATGCGCCGCTCGCGCGGCTTTTCCTCCTGCATCAGGTACAGCGCGATGGTCAGCCAGCGCTCCTGCGGCAGTTCGTAGACCTCACGGCTGCGGTCGCTGGCCAGGTAGCGCGTGGCCAGCAGGTACAGGCCGTTGTACGCGAACAGGCGATCGCGTTCCGGATCGATCATCTCGCCGGCCTGCTGCAATTCTTCCTTCGAGTAGCAGCGCAGGATGTCGTTGCTGTAGATGCCGCGATCGGCCAGGCTTTCCTGCAGGCCCACGTAGGAGCCGTACTTCAGGCCGACGTCGTAGAAGCGGTTGCGGCTGGCGCGCTTGTACAGGCGACGCAGGTAGATGCGCGCGGCAAACTGTTCCCACTCCGGCGCGACCAGGTCCACGCGCGATTCGGCCTCGCGGATCAGCAGATCGACCAGGTCATCGGCGCTGATGCTCGGTTTGCGTTCGACCATCGCCTGCACTACGCGGCGGTAGTCGCTCACATCCAGCTGCGGGAACTCGGCATGCACGGCGTCGATGCTGCGCTGCAGGCGCTCGGCCTCGAACGGCAGGCGACGGTTGCCGGCCTCCTTGGTGATCCAGGTCGGCACGCGCTCGCCACCGGCGCGCAAGGCGTCGCCAGCGCCGGCCAGATCGGCCACGCGGAAGGTACTGTCGGTCATGGTGGTGAAACTCCAGGCTCGCACGCGCGTCGGCGGTCGATGCCATGGCGGCCCTGCACGCGATACCGGCGCACGGGGCGGTCGGGGTGGGATGCCAAAGCGCGGGAACACCAGATCGTCGGCAACAGCCTGCGCCTGCGGCCGGTATCCGGGCCGTGGGGGCGATCTGGGTCCGCACGATGGCGGCCGCGTCGACACGGCAAGCCTTCAGGGGCGGGCCGCGGGACGTTTGCTGCATGTCCGGCGGCGGCGGCTGACCGGGAGTGACGGCCACAACATAGTGGGGATACTCGGAGCCGTCAACACAAGATGCGGTAATCAGCACATGTCGCGACGATCAGTCGCAGGATGCCGTGTTGCACCGGCGGCGCCTTGTCGACATCCCCTGCGTCCCCAGTTCGGTACAACATCAACTTTCCCCGGAACACCGCCCATGCGCGCTGCCCAGTACCCCTCCTTCGGCGACCCGGCCGACGTCCTCGCCATTGCCGATGCCGCCCTGCCCGAGCCCGGCCCCGGCGAAGTGCGCATCCGCACCGTGCTGGCCTCGATCCACAACCACGACCTGCTGACCGTGCGCGGCCTGTATGGCTACAAGCCAACGCTGCCGGCGATCGGGGGCAGTGAAGCACTGGGCGTGGTCGATGCACTCGGCGACGGCGTCGACGGCCTGCAGATCGGCCAGCGGGTTGCCGCCGCCTCGGTGCACGGCACCTGGGCCGAGGCCTTCATCGCCCCGGCACGCATGGTGATTCCGATGCCGGAGGCGATCCCCGACGAAATGGCCGCACAGCTGATCGCGATGCCGCTGAGCGCGCTGATGCTGCTGGAGTTCCTGCACGTCGAGACGGGCCAGTGGATCGTGCAGAACACCGCCAACGGCGCGGTGGGCAAGTCGCTGGCGATGCTGGCGCGGGCGCGTGGCGTGCATGTGGCCAACCTGGTGCGCAATGCGGATGCCGTCGCACAGCTGCAGGCGCTGGGCATCGATAATGTGTTCGACACCTCGGTGGACGGCTGGAAGGATCGCGTTCGTGAAGCGACCGGCGAAGCGCAGGCCGCGGCCGCGGTGGATTCCATTGGCGGCGACGCCAGCGGCGATCTGGTCGACCTGCTTGGCCACCACGGCACCCTGGTGTCGTTCGGTGTGATGAGCGGCGAACCCATGCGCATTCCCGCCGGCGGCCTGATCTACAAGGAAGCCACGGTGAAGGGCTTCTGGGGCAGCAAGGTCAGCCAGGCGATGGCAGTGGAGGACAAGCGCCGGCTGGTTGGCGAGCTGCTGAAGCGTGCGGCGAGCGGCGAACTGACCCTGCCGGTGGAGCAGGTCTTCGCGCTGGACGACATCGCCCAGGCAGCAAAGGCCGGTGCGGGTTCGGGCCGCAACGGCAAGGTGCTGCTGCGGCCGTGATGGCCGGACAACCGGGGTCGGATCCCTTTCCGTTGGAACGGGATCTGACCCGCAGGAGGAGTGCGGACCAACGGTCCGCACCCACCGAAGGACAGATCGCGCCGCCGAGAGCGTCTACTTTCGTTAAGAACCTGTGATGTATAACTGAATGCGCTTTCGTCATTGGAAGGCGCACGTGGCTGCGTGCGGTACTGACGGCTCCTCCCCCGTTTGGCGTTGTCGCTTCCATGTACCGCACCACCCTGAACCTGCTTGCCGGCGCGATCGCGCTGGGCCTCACCGCCGGCGCTGCCGGCGCCGCTGAAACCGCCGATTCCGGCAAGGACAGCACCACCCTCGGCACTGTGCTGGTGACCGGCTCCAACATCAAGCGCAGCGATACCGCCGGGCCCAACCCGGTGCAGATCGTCAGCCGCGAACAGATCGAACAGACCGGTCGTTCCACCCTCACCGACGTGCTGCGCAACCTGTCGGCCAATGCCGGCAACAGCTTCGACGAGCAGTACACCGGCAGCTTCGCCGCCGGTTCTGCATCGATCGGCCTGCGTGGCCTGTCACCGAAGAACACGCTGGTGCTGGTCAACGGCTATCGGGTGTCCAACTTCGGCTTCGCGCTCAACACCCAGGACACCTTCGTTGACCTCAACGCGCTGCCGATCAGTGCGGTCGAGCGCATCGAAGTGCTGAAGGATGGCGCCTCGGCGGTGTACGGCTCCGACGCCATCGCCGGCGTCATCAACATCATCCTGCGCAAGAACTTCCAGGGCGTGGAAGTCGGCGGCGGCTTCGGTACCGCCACCCAGGGCGGCCTGAACGAACGCAAGGCCAACCTGCTGGCCGGCTTCGGTGATCTGGAACAGCAGGGCTGGAACGTGCTGTTCGGGCTGGATCTGCTCAAGCGCGACCGCCTCGATGGCGATGACCGTGCCTATACCCGCAGCGGCGATTTCCGCGACAAGCCCGGTGGTCGCCTGGCCGGGTGGTCCACTGCCGGTGGCAACTGGCTGAGCAACCCGCGTGCGCCGCAACCGTTCGCCAACTGCCCCGACGGCAGCCAGCTGCGCCCGTACAGCGACTTCGGCAGCACCCTGCCCGGCCAGGCCTGCGCCTTCAATGCGCAGCCGTTCAAGACCCTGCAGCCCGGCGCCGAGCGCCTGCAGGCGTCGCTGAGTGCGACCTACCGCTTCAATGACAGCGTCGAGGCCTTCGCCGATGTGCTGTACAGCCACAACAAGGCCGACCAGATCTTCAGCGCGCCACTGACCGTCGGGCCGGGCCTGCGTGCCTACAACCCGGCCACCGGCACCCTGATCGATGTGCCGGCGGTGCTGCCGGTCGGCCACCCGAACAACCCGGGCAGCACGCCGCTGCCGTTCGAGTACACCTTCTTCGATCTCGGCCCGCGCCTGAAGGACAACACCCAGGTGTTCTACCGTGCCCTGGCCGGCGTGCGCGGCAGTGGCGAGCGCTGGGACTGGGAAGTGGCAGCGCTGACCTCGCAGAGTGCACAGCGCGAGTACGTCGACAACTTCGTCAACCGCTACGCCTTCGAGCAGATCCTGCGCGATGGCAGCTACAACTTCCTCAACCCGTCCAGCACGCCGGGGGCGCTGGATGCACTGCGCCTGCAGACCAAGCGTCCGGGCTGGTACAAGCTGCACGCGTTGAACGTAAAGGCGTCGACCACGCTGTGGGAGCTGCCGGCCGGTGCAGTCGGCTTCGCCTGGGGCGCCGAGTTCCGCAAGGAATCATTGGATGCGCGCACCAGCGCACAGGTGCTGTCGGGTACCGAGCTGCGCCCGGCCATCAACGTGGTCAACGGCGAGCGCCAGGTCAGTGCCGCCTACGCAGAACTGAGCGTGCCGCTGCACCGCACGCTGGAACTGCAGCTGGCCGGTCGCGGCGACCGCTACGACGACTTCGGCAAGGCGTTCTCGCCGAAGGTGGCATTGCGCTGGCAGCCGCTGGACAGCCTGCTGCTGCGCGGCTCGTTCTCGCGCGGCTTCCGTGCACCGTCGCTGCCCGAAATCGCGCCGGGCCAGACCGTCAGCTACGGCTCGGTGATCGATCCGTTCGACCCACTGCAACCGGGCGGCAGCCGCGGCGTGACCAACATCCGCACCGGCAACCCTGACCTGAAGGCCGAGCGCTCGCGTAACTTCAACGTGGGTGCGGTGTGGTCGCCGGATGGCGATACCAGCATCGGCCTGGACTGGTACCGCATCGAACAGGACAACCTGGTCAAGCCTGACAGTGCGCAGTTCATCGTCGACAACCCGACCCTGTTCCCGGGCCGCGTACAACGCGAGAACGGACGCATCCAATTCATCACCAACCAGTACGCCAACCAGGGCGAACTGACCACCTCGGGGCTGGACCTGGACGCCAGCCGTACCTTCCGCACCGACGGTTGGGGCAACTTCACCGTCGCCGGCAGCTGGACCCACCTGCTCAGCTTCAAGCAGCCGCTGGTGGCCGGCCAGGCGCCCTATGACGGGGCCGGCAACAACCGCCACGGCGCACTGCCGCGCACCCGCGGCACCACCTCGCTGAACTGGGCGGTGGGCGACTGGAGCAGCACGCTGAGCCTGCAGTACGTGAGTGGCTACGACCAGCGTGTGGCGACGGTCACCAGCAACCCGGGGCTGCGTGACCGCATCAAGCCGTATCACCAGCTGGATCTTTACGTGGCCTACGAAGGTATTCCCAACACCACGCTGTCGCTGTCGGTGCTGAACCTGACCGACAAGGACCCGCCGTTCGACCCGGCCGGTGGCTCCAACGGTTTCGACATCAGCCAGTACAACCTGCGCGGGCAGTTCGTCTCGCTGGGGGCGCGCTACCGGTTCTGATGCGATATCGGGGCGGCGGTGATGCGCCGCCCCGTTCGCGTTGCCGGCCAGCGGCCGGCACTACCATCAACGTGCATCAGCGGCTCAGGTGCAGGAACTGCAGGTGCCGTTCGTACTGGCTGATGATGTCGTTGATGATCTGCTTGCGGCTGTAGCCGACCAGGTCGTAGTCCTGGCTGCCTTCGAACAGGTGCACTTCAGCGCGGTAGTAGCGCTGGTTGCGCAGCTGCTGCGCGGCGAACGACGGGGTCAGGTAGCCACTCAGGATCACCCGGTACAGGAAGTCCTGCTGCTCGCCGTGGTTCACCGTCAACTCCATGTCGCCGGCCTCGAACCGCGTGGCCACATCCCAGCCCTGCCCGCGCAGCTGCTCGGCCACCGCCTCCATCGCTGGCTTCACGGTGTCGTCCATGAAGCGGTAGACCTGGTCGCGCACCGGGAAGTGCATGGCCTGGCTCAGGCGCTGGCGCCAGCCCTGGTGGTGGCGGTCGTCACCGATCAGCGGCGAGGGACGGTACTGCAGCGCGCGCTTGCGGTGCGATTCGTCACTGAAGGCGCGGGTCAGGCCCCACATCATCAGCAACAACACCGCCGAGAACGGCAGCGACGCCAGCACCACCGCCGATTTCAGCGCATCGATGCTGCCGGCCAGCAGCAACCCGGCGGTCAGCACCGCGATCACCGTGCCCCAGAACACGCGCAGCCAACGCGGACCATCATCCTCCGGCGCCCCGCCATGCGAGGACAACGTGGACAGCACCACCGCGCCGGAGTCGGCCGATGTCACGAAGAAAATGAAACTGACGAACACCGTCACGGCGATCACCGCCTTGCTCCACGGATACCCATCCAGCAGGGCATACAGCACGGTGGGTGGATCATCCACCGCCAGTTGCGCCAGTTGCTGCTGGCCATGGTGCAGCACCTGGTCCAGTGCACTGTTGCCGAAGATCGACAGCCACGCCAGGGTGAAGCCGAGCGGGATCAGCAGCACGCCGAACACGAATTCGCGGATGGTGCGGCCACGCGAGATGCGGGCGATGAACAGGCCGACGAACGGCGCCCAGCCGATCCACCAGGCCCAGTAGAACACCGTCCAGCCGCCCAGCCATTCCGGTCGGCCGCCATAGGCGTACACATCGAAACTCTTGCCGACCACGCTGCCGAGGTAGTCGCCCAGGTTCTGCATCAGCGTGCTGAGCAGATACTGGGTGGGCCCGGCGCACAGCATGAACAGCACCAGCGCGATCGCCAGCAGCATGTTGATGTTGGCCATCCAGCGCACGCCCTTCTCCACGCCTGAAACGGCCACGGCCACCGCCGCGCCCATCATGCTGACCACCAGGATGATCTGCACCAGGTTGGAGTGCGGGATGTTGAACAGGTGCGACAGGCCGGCGTTGAGGTGCAGCACGCCGAAGCCCATGTCGGCGCCGATGCCGAACACGGTGGCGACAATGCCCAGCGCGTCCACGGTGTAGCCGATCGGGCCATTGATGCGCTTGCCGATCAGCGGGTACAGCGCCGAACGCAGGGCCAGCGGCAGATTGTGGCGGTAGGCGAAGTAGGCCATCGCCATCGCAGCGAGTGCAAACACGCCCCAACCGTGCAGGCCCCAGTGCAGGAACAGCAGCTGCATGGCCTGGCGCGCGCCGGCCTCACCGGCCGCCGGATCGCCCTGTGGCGGCTGCAGGTAATGGGTCAGCGGTTCGGAGACGCAGAAGAAGAACAGGGTGATGCTGATGCCGGCGGCGAACAGCATGCCGGCCCAGGAGAGATAGCTGAACTCCGGCTCGTCATGGTCGGCACCGAGCTTGATTCCACCGTACTTGGACAGCGCCACGCCGACCACGAACACCAGGTAGAGGGTCATCGCCAGCAGGTAGTACCAGCCGACATTGAGTGCGGCCCAGTCCTGCGCCTTGACCAGAAGGCGGCCCGCACCGAGCGGGAACAGGCTGACAAACAGCGCGAACGCCACGACAACGATCGCCGCGAAGGCGAACACAGGTCGAAGAGTGCGCACCGGGGATTGTTGCGGCTCCAGTACTTCCATGGGGCGGCGTTCTCCGGTAGATCAAAGGGTTAGCCGATCGATTCTGGCTGAACCGCAGTGGACAGAGCATGAAGTTGCGGCCTGCGGTCACAGGCCCGGCCCACCATTCCGTGTTATCACGCGCGCGCCGAAGCGTGCCTGCGAGCGCAGCCGCGCGCGGACCGCGTGCATCGCGGCCACGCGCGTACTGGCCAATCACGACATTACGTGCACCGCGCACAGCTTGTTGCCATCCGGGTCGCGCAGGTAGGCCAGGAACAGCTGGCGCCCGGCCATGGTGCGGATGCCGGCCGGGTCTTCGATGGCGGTGCCACCATGGGCCACGCCCGCATCCTGCCAGCCACGCACCGCCTCGGCGCTGTCGAGGGTGAAACCAATCGTGCCGCCGTTGGCATGGCACGCCGGCTGCCCATCGATCGGTGCGGTGACGATGAACATGCGGCCGTCCTTGAAGTACACCAGCCGCCCCTTGTCATCGAAGACACCGGGACGGGCGCCCAATGCGGTGAACAGGGCATCGTAGAAGCGATGCGCGACGTCCATGTCGTTGGTTCCAACGGTGATGTGGCTGAACATGCGGGCACTCCCTGCGGAAAGACCGCAGTGTCGGCGAGCCCGGCGGTCATCGCAAACGCCCTGGCCGTTGCCCCCCCTGCACAGGGTTTGTCGTACACCTCCCGATCACACTATAATGGGAATCATTCTCATTAACGATCGATGCCGATGGCCGTGCCCGCCGCCTCCAGCACCGCGCTGGCGGGGTTCTACCGCGAACACCATGGCTGGCTGCTGAGCTGGCTGCGCCGCCGCACCCGCAACGCCGACTGCGCCGCCGACCTGACCCAGGACACCTTCGTGCGCCTGCTCAGCCGTCGTGTCGATCCGTCCGAACTGCGCCTGCCGCGTGCCTATCTCAGCACCATCGCGCACGCGCTGCTGGTCAATCACTGGCAGCGCGCGGATCTGGAGCGCGCCTACCTGACGGCCTTGGCCGCCCAACCGGAGCCGGTGCATCCATCGGCGGAAGAACGCACGCAGGCACTGCAACTGCTGCACGCCATCGCCGACATGCTGGCCGGCCTGGCCGAACGCCCGCGGCGTGCGTTCCTGCTGGCCCGGCTGTCCGGCCTGGGCTATGCGGAAATCGGCCAACAGCTGGGCGTATCCGAGCGCATGGTCAAGAAATACATGGCGCAGGCGATGCTGCATTGCCTGCGCCTGTCCGGCGATGCCACGGCATGAATGCCGCACTGGCCAGCCCGGCGCTGGAGCAGGCGGCAGAGTGGTTCGCGCTGCGCGAGCAGGGCTGGAGTGACAGCGACCAGCAGCGATGGCACGCATGGCTGCATGCCGATGCTGGCCATGCCGATGCGTGGCGCCGGGTCGAGACGGTCTGGCAGTCCTTTGCTCCACTGTCGGCGCCGGCCGCCGCCACCGCGCTGGATGCCGCAGGCCGTCGTCGCCGGCAGGCTCTGTGCAGCCTCGGTGGTGCACTTGGCATCGGCGCGGTTTCACTGCTGGGCCGGCATGGCCTGCAGGCGCAACGCGGCCTGCAGACGCAGCGCACCGTTGCCGGGCACACCGGGCACTGGAGACTGATTGATGGCAGCCAGTTGTGGCTCAACGCCGACAGCGAAGTCACCATCGACATCGGCGGCGGCCGCCGCGCCCTGCATCTGCTGCGTGGCGAGCTGCTGCTGCAGACCGGCCATCACCCTGCGTTCGCCGGCCAGCCGTTGACCGTGCATGTGCCGGGAGCACGCCTGCAGCCGATCGGCACCCGCTTCGCGGTCGGTCGTGAGGCGCAGGGCAGCCGCCTGGATGTGCTCGAGGGCGTGGTGCGCTGCCTGCCGATGTTCGGTGTGGCGCTGGATGTGGCTGCCGGAGGCGCGGTGCGGATCGGCCCGATGGGCGGGCTCACAACGGTCGCTGCCGATCCTCTGCGCGGTGACTGGCAGGACGGACGCCTGCAGGTACAGGACACGCCTTTGGTCCGCGTCATCGATGAGCTGGCCCGCCACCATCAGGGCTATCTGGGTTGTGATCCGGCGCTCGCCGCATTGAAGGTCACGGCAGTACTGCCACGCCTGGACAGCACCCAGGCGCTGCATCTGCTGGCCCGCGCCCTGCCGATCCGTGTCGAGCAGCGCTGGCCGTGGTGGACCGTCGTGCGTCCGCTTTGAAATCGCGGTTCCCTTTCTGCGCGCTCACCGGGCACTACAAGGGAACCCATTGCGGATGTTGCCGCCCCCATGAAACTGCCCTGCCCCTCCCCTCGCCCCCTGGCCATCGCCTTGTGCATGGCCCTGGCGACCCCCTGCCTGCTGCCTGCCTCGGTCCATGCACAGGAGACCGCCGCTGCGGTCCGCTGGCAGATTGCGCCCGGCCCGCTCGACCAGGCCCTGACCGCGTTCGGCCAGCAGTCGGGCCTGTCGATCGCTGCCGATGCGCGCCTGACCCGCGGCCGCCACAGCAGCGGCGTGCAGGCCACGCTCGGTACTGACGCCGCATTGGCGCAGCTGCTGGCCGGCACCGGCCTGGCCTTCCAGCGTGATGCCAGCGGTGTGGTGCTGCAGGCGGCACCCACCGCTGAAGCCGGGGTACGCCAGATCGGCACCCTGCGCGTGGCTGGCCAGGCCGGCGAAGGCGCTTCACCGTGGGGCCTCGCCGATGCCGATGCGGTCTACCGTGACAGCGGCTCCCGCGTGCACCTGGACCATCAGCAACTGGAACGCTTCCGCGGCCAGTCGATCGGCGACGTGCTGGCCGGTGCGGTGGGCGTGCACACCGCTGACGTTCGCAACGGCGGTGCGCTGGACGTCAACATCCGCGGCCTGCAGGGCCAGAACCGGGTGCCGGTGATCATCGACGGCGGCCAGCAGGCCATCGACGTGTACCGCGGCTATGCCGGCGTGCAGCAGCGCAGCTATCTCGATCCCGATCTGATCAGTGCGGTCAGCATTGAAAAGGGACCAAGCCTGGCCGCCAACGCCGCCAGCGCGATCGGCGGCGTGGTCTACATGGAAACGTTGAACGTCGATGACATCCTCGATGATGGCCAGACCTGGGGCCTGCGCATGCGCGGCGGCGTGGCCGACAACAGCATCGACCGCACCCGCACCTTCAAGCAGATCGCGCGCGGCAGCGAAAACCGCAACAGCCTGCGCGACCCGCGCGACTGGAATGGCAGCGTGGCCTTCGCCCAGCGTGGCGAAGACTGGCAGCTGGTCGCGGCCTATGCGCGGCGCCGCCAGGGCAACTTCTTCGCCGGCAGCAACGGTGCGCATCGCTACGACAACCAGCACCTGTCCAGCGGCGGTACCGGCATGTCCAGCCAGGCCGTATCCAAGCTCTTCCATCCGGGCGATGAGGTGCTCAACACGCATACCGACAACGAATCGGCATTGCTGAAATTCACCTGGACGCCCAACCCGGACCAGCGGTTGGAGCTGAGCCACCGCTACTTCAACTCCAGCTTCGGCGAGATCATGCCGTCGGCGATCGGACGCGTGGGTGAGTCCAATGAATGGGTGACCTACGTGGACAAGGCCAACACCATGTTCCAGTTCGAGCCGGGAAAAATGCGGGTCAACGCCACCTCGCTGCGCCACCGCTACCGGCCCGAGGCACATCCGTGGCTGGACCTGAGCAGCACGCTGTGGTTTACCACCGCCACCAGCCGCATGTTCAACAGCAACATCGCCAACACGCCGCTGTTCAAGGACGTGCCCAACGACCAGATGCCGGACACGCTGGGCGAAACCTACGGCCCGGGACTGCAGTCGGACGTGAAGACCCAGCGCTGGGGCGTGGACAGCAGCAACACCACGCGCTTCAGCAATGCTCTGGGCGACTGGACGCTGCGCTATGGCGCCTCCTTCCAGCACGAGGACACCGCGCCCAACTCACCGGTGCTGCCGGTGGATTTCAACAACAACCGCTACCTGCGCTCGGGCACGCGCCGCGAGGCCAGCGTCGTCGCCTCGCTGCAATGGCAGCCGTGGGACTGGCTGTCGCTGACCGCGGGCGGCCGCTTCACCGACTACCGCACCCGCGACCGCAACCGCGTGGCCTTCGTCAGTGAATCGCGCGACCTGCGCTACACCTTCGCGCGCCTGAGCAAGGGCGGCCAGCTGCTGCCCGGCTGGTACAAGGAGTGGTACCCGGATGCCCAGGGCAATTACACCTATGACTCGCTGCGCGCTACGCCCTATGGCGACAGCACGCTGGGCCAGGCCTACGATTTCGACGGCTTCATTCCCGATCCGCGCGGCGCCAACGGCTTCTATACCAAGCAGATTCCCACTGCCTGGGGCTACAAGCCGGCGATCCGGCGCTCCGGCCACGGCTTCGCGCCCTATGCCGAAGCACGCTTCAACCTCGACGAGGACATGTTCTTCTACGTGAAGTACGCGCAGGGCTGGAAGATGCCCAGCCTGTTCGAGTCGACGCTGGGCAACAGCACCTCGGCGCCGGTGGCTGACCTGAAGCCGGAGAAGAACCGCGCCTGGGACATCGGCTTCAGCCTGCTCAAGCAGGACCTGTGGCGCAACGGTGACCGCCTGGCGTTCAAGGTGGCGTGGTTCAAGAACGATATCGACAATGCCATTACCCGCCGCTTCGATTCCAGCAACTGGGCGTTCTACGTCGACAACGTCGACAACTACACCGTGTCCGGTTACGAGCTGCAGTCCGGTTATGACGCCGGCATCGCCTACCTCGACCTGTCGGCCAGCTACTACCAGCGCGCGCGTACCTGCGATGCGGCCACCGCCAAGCGCCTGCGCGAAGACCCCTATGCGAAGTGGAGCAAGCTGGACACCACTCCGGACTGCGTGGACGGCGGCTTCGGCACCTCGTTCGTCAACGCGCAGAACCCACCGAAGTACTCGATTCACAGCACGCTGGGCTTCCGCCTGTTCGACAAGCGACTGGATACCGGCATCCGCCGCACCTACAACAGCGGCCCCACCCACGAACTGGACAAGCCCTGGAACACCACCGGCTCGACCGGCCTGCAGAACATCTACCTGCCGACCGCGATCTATGACTTCTATGCGCGCTGGCAGTTCACGCCGCGCAGCGAAGTGGAGCTGGTGGTCAGCAACCTGCGCAACACCTACTACATGGACACGCTGGCGATGAGCCTGATGCCGGGCCCGGGGCGCACCACGCGGCTGAACTTCACCGCACGCTTCTGAGTGCTTCAGAAACAGCAACGCCCCGGGGAGATCATCCCCGGGGCGCTTGCTTGCGGCCGCTCACGCTCTGGAAGGGGCCAACCGTGGTTCTGGTAGGCGCCAACCTTGGTTGGCGCAACGATGCGTCACTTCGCGGTACTCAGCAGCAGCACTGCAATAGTGACCAGCGCAATGCCGACCCAGCCGATCGGACGCAGGCGGTTGCCGAACAACAGGCGGCCGCAGGTGGCGGTACCGATCACGCCGATCGCACCCCACATCGCATAGGCGGTAGCCAGGTCCATGTAGCGCACCGCTTGGCCGAGCAGGGCGAAGGCGATCCAGACCATGACGATTGCAGCGACGCCCCAGCGCCAGCGGCGGAAACCTTCCGACTTGGCCACCATCATGTTGGCGGCGACGTCGATCAAGGCCGAACAGATCACGAAAAAAAACGCCAAGGTATTCATCAGTGCGCCTCCCCGAGGGTGACGCAGACGATGCCGACCACTGCCAGCACCAGGCCGGCCAGCTGCTGCAGCGACAGGCTTTCACCAAAGACGGTGAGGCCGACCACAGTGAGCAGGGTCAGGCCGAGGCCTTCCCACACTGCGTAGGCCACGCCCACGGCGATGCGGCGCACCGACTGCGCGAGGAAGAAATAGGACAGCGCCAGCGCGCCGGCCATGATCAGATAGCCGGTCCAGCCGCCATCGCGAGCGGCATGGGCCATGAACGAGGTGCCGACCACTTCGGCGACGATCGCCACGGTCAGGCAGGCCCAGGCGACCAGCGCGCCACGGGCGGGAACAGTACGGGACATGTGAAACTCCTTGCAGGGCGGGGACCGCGCCGCCTTTTCAATAGATCCACGCCGTGCGTGGAGGGTCCGGAACGCCCCGCAGACGGGGGCGATGGAAGCCAGTATCATCGCCTTTTACGGTGGTATCAAAATGGATTCCATCGACAGGAGCGATGGATCAATGCCCTACTCCCCTGAATCCCTGCAGGCCTTCGTGGAAGCCGCGGCGCTGGGCTCGTTCTCGGCGGCGGCGCGGCGCCTGCGCAAGACCCAGTCGACGGTCAGCACCGCCATCGCCCACCTGGAAGCCGACCTGGGCGTGAGCCTGTTCGACCGCAGCGGGCGCTACCCGCAGCTGACCGAGGCCGGGCGCCAGGTACTTGGGCACGCGCAGGAAATCCTGGCTGCCGATGCCCGCCTGCAGCAGTTGAGCGTACGCCTGGCCGCACCGGTCGAACCGCGCCTGACCGTGGCGTTCTCCGACGTCTACCAACTGGACCCGGAACAACGGGTGCTGCAACGCTTCGCCGAGGCGTTCCCGGAGATCGAGCTGGAATGGCTGGATGCCGAGGGCGAGGACGTGCTGGAACTGGTAAGCAACGGACGCGCCGCGCTGGGTCTGCTGCCACGGCAGGAGCACTATCCGGACGGACTGGTGGCACGTCCGCTGGCGCACCACAGCGAGCTGTCGGTGTATGTGGCGCGCGAGCATCCGCTGGCCAGCGCTGGCCGTCGCGCCGCCGCACAGCTGGCGCGGCATAGACAGGTGCGCTTGAGCGCGGAAGTCGATCAATCCCGCGTGGTCACCGGCCTGGCCTGGACCGCCACCGACTACCTGATGGTGATGGAAATGGCCGAGGACGGCCTCGGCTGGGCCGAACTGCCGCGCGCACTGGTACAGCGCTACGACCGCGGGCGGATGGTGGAACTGCTGCTGCCCGGCTGGCCGCGGCGCATCCACAGCGACCTGCTGTGGCGCCGTGATACGCCGCCGGGACCGGCCGCACTCTGGTGGGCCGACGCATTGGGGTGAACCGAAAAAGGGGACGGAGGGGATTAAGTCGTTTGTGGCACAAACGACTTAATCCCCTCCGTCCCCTTTTTCAGTTGCCGGCCAGCGGCCGGCACTACCGGTCAACGATGGGCTAGCGCGTAATCCAGCGCCGAGCACACCGCCGCCACCTGTGCGTCGTTGCACTGCTGCGGGGTCGCACGCGGGCTGTCCGGGTAGACCTCGGTGGTGGTGGTGTACTTCGCCCCGGTAATGCCGGCGCACAGGCCCAGCTTCACCAGCGGGTACTCGATCACGCCATGCGCCACCACCGGCGAACCGATGATCTCGCCCTTGTCGTCGGCCGGCGCAATGTGGGTGACCTTTTCCACCGCGGCGATCACCGCCTGCTGGAAGGCCGCCTGCGGGGCCTCGCTGTCGTCCACCAGATAGAAGCCATCCGGAATCAGGCCTGGCTCGAACGGCTTGCCATCACGCGCCGCCAGCGCCGGGCGGAACTCGCTCTCGTCGCTGTCGGTGGTTTCGTGCAGGTCGATGTGCAGCACGAACTGGCCCTTGATCGGTGCGATCAGTTCGATCAGCGAGGTCGACTCGCGGGCCGGGCCATCGGCGCGGAAGTTGCGGTTCGGGTCGATCGCATCGAAATTCCAGCGGTTGATGCGCTCGAAGCCCCACGGATTCACGCACGGTGCCACCAGCAGGTTGGCCTTGCCGGCGTAGTCGGCGGCGTGCTTTTCGAGGAATTCCAGCGCGCCCATCACGCCGCTGGTCTCGTAGCCGTGCACACCACCGGTGACCAGTGCAGCCGGCAGTGCCGGGTTCCAGTCGCGGCTGCGCAGGGCGAACAAGGTGTAGGTCTCGCCAGCGTAGTCGAGCTGGCCATAGGCCACCTTGTCGAAGCGCGAGGCCAGCGCCTCGATGCGCGGCAGCACTTCCTCGTCATAGCGACGCAGGCGCTGCTGGCGGCCACGCCACGCCTCCCGTTCCGCCGCTCCCCACGGCTGGCCAGGGGTTCCGACGGGGTAGAAAGCGGCTTGGGACATGGCGGATCTCAGCGAGTCAGGAAGCAATCACCCACTTTACCACCGGCCCATCAGCATGAACCGGAGACGCATTCCATTGGCGAATGGAATCAGCAATAATTCTCATTTACGACCTTCCACAACCCGCACCGATGCCCACCCACGCCCCGCAAACGGCCCGCCTGCCACTGGCTGCCGCCCTCGCCCTGTGCCTGATTCCGGCCGCCAGCGCCTTCGCCCAGGACGGCGCCACCACGCTGGACAGCATCCAGGTCTCCGGCAGCTGGCTGGGCACCGGCCTGCATGACAGCGTGAAGAGCTTCGCTGGCGCGCGCACCGTGGTGGACCGCCAGCGCATCGAAGCCAGCGGCGCGGCCAGCATCGGCGATGCCATGCGTCGCATCCCCGGCGTGCAGGTCACCGACAACTCCAGCACCGCCGGCAGTTCGGTCTCGCTGAACATCGGCGTGCGCGGCCTGACCGGGCGCTACTCGCCGCGCTCGACCGTGCTGCTCGATGGCGTGCCGCTGGCAGTGGCGCCGTATGGCCAGCCGCAGCTGTCGTTCGCGCCGACCAGCCTGTCCAACATCGAATCGATCGACGTGGTACGCGGCGGCGGCGCGGTGCGCTACGGCCCACAGAACGTGGGCGGCATCATCAACTTCAGCACCCGCGCCATTCCCACCGAGGCCGGCCTGCACGGCGAAGCCGGTGTGCGCTACACCGCCTACGACCACGGCGGCGGCGACAGCACCCAGTACAGCGCCTTCCTCGGCGGCACCGGCGACAACGGCCTGGGCGCGGCCCTGCTGTACTCCGGCCAGGATGGCCGCGGCTGGCGCCAGGGCAGCGATGACCGTTTCAACGACCTCGCGCTGAAGTTCGCGTACGCCATCGACGAACAGCAGGAACTGCGCGCCAAGCTCTCCTACTACGATGTGCGCTCGCTGACCCCGGGTGGCCTGACCCGCGCCCAGTACGAAGCCGACCCGTTCCAGAACACACGCCCCACCGATTTCTGGAAAGGCCACCGCACCGGCATCGACCTGGGCTACACCAATACGCTCTCGGCCAACAGCGAGTTCGAGGTACTGGCCTATTACAACGAAAGCAGCCGTGCCAGCTCGCTGATCAACGCCGCCAATACCCAGCTGACCGTGCAGCCGCGCGACTACCGTGTGCTCGGCATCGAGCCGCGCTACACCCAGCGCCTGCACTGGGGCGCCAGCGTGCACGACATCACCGCCGGCTACCGCTTCCTGCGAGAGCGTGGCAACGACCGCAGCTACACAGTCACCCGCCGCACCGGCGCGGCCAGTGCCACCACCCGCTTCGACAACGCCACCGACGCACACGCCTTCTACATCGACGACCGCATCGCGATCGGCCAGTGGCGGATCACCCCGGGCGTGCGCATGGAGTGGATCGACATGGACCGCCGCCAGGCGGGTGGCGCGGCGACCTTCAGCAGCCGCAACGACAAGGCCCTGCCCTCGATCAACGTCGCCTACCTGCTGACTCCGCAGCTGACCGTGTTCGGCAACTACACCACCTCGTTCGGGCCGGTGCAGAACATCCAGCTGAACTCACAGACCGCCAGCAACCCGCTGAATCCGGAAATCGCCAAGACCACCGAACTCGGTGCGCGCTGGCAGGACGGTGCACTGCGCGCGGAAGTGACCGTGTTCAAGATGCGCTTCGACAACCAGATCCTGCAGGTGCCAGGCATCACCCCGCCGACCTTCCAGAACATCGGCGCCACCGACCACAAGGGCGTGGAAAGCGCGCTGGAGTACCGCTTCGCCGAAGACAGCGCACTGGCCGGTCTGGAGCTGTACGCCAACTACACCTGGACCAAGGCGATCCAGCAGTCCGGCGACAACCGTGGCCTGGACGTGCCGTTCTACTCGCGCGACACCGACAGCGTCGGCGCACGCTATGCACTGGCCGGCTGGACCTTCAATGTCTCCAGCACCCACCAGAGCGGCCAGTTCTCCGACGCCGCCAACACCTGGGCCGAGAGCGCCGATGCGCGCGTGGGCCGCGTGCCGGGCGTACGCCTGTGGAACGCGCAGGTGGCCTGGCAGGTGCCGGGACTGGGTGACAGCGAGATCGCGCTGGGCGTGAACAACCTGGCCGACAAGCGCTGGTATACCCGCAACGTCGATGGCAACGCCGGCCGCATGGTGGCTGCGCCGCGCACCTTCTACGCGCAGGGCCGCTACCGCTTCTGACGCAGTAACCGCCCGATGCAGTGACGGCGGCGATCACGGTGGCGGCGTATCATGCCGCCACCATGTCACTGCCTGTTTCGCCATCGCGCCTGCATGCGGCCTTCCAGGGCCTGCGCCTGCGGCTGCGCGGCAGTGACTTGTGGTTCATTGCGCTTGCCCTGCTGGTCGGCCTGATCGCCGGCTACCTGACCTTGCTGCAGTCCGGCATCGCACGCTGGCTGCAGGGCACTCTGTACGGGCTGGACGACGGCATGCGCCTGAGCTCCCTGCCCTCGCTGACCTGGACCGCGCTGCTGGTGCTGCCGCTCGGTGGCCTGCTGGTCGGGCTGGTCAGCCTGGCTGCGACCCGGCTCAAGCGGCCCCTGCTCGATGCGGTGGAAGCCAACGCCCTGCATGGCGGCCGCATGTCGATGCGCGACAACCTGATCGTGCTGACCCAGACCCTGCTGTCCAACGGCTGTGGCGCCTCGGTCGGACTGGAAGCGTCGTACACGCAGATGGGCGCGGGCAGCGGCTCGCAGCTGGGCCGGGTGATGCGCCTGCGCCGCAACGATGTGCGCATCCTGGTCGGCGCCGGTGCCGCCGGTGCCATCGCCGCCGCCTTCGGTGCACCGCTGGCTGGTGCGTTCTACGCCTTCGAGATCGTCATCGGCGCCTACACCCCGGCCGCGCTGGCCCCGGTGGCGGTCGCTGCATTGGCTGGCGCATTCGTGGCCGACCAGGCCGGCATCGAGGCCTACCTGCTGCCGGCCGCCTCGACGATTGATGTCCGCGCCGCCGACTACGCCATCTACGGTCTGCTCGGCTGCTGCTGCGCGATGGTCGGCATCGCGGTGATGCGGTTGATCGCCTCGATCGAAGGCACGGTCAAGCGCAGCCCGTTGCCACTGTGGGGCCGGCCGGTGGTGGGCGGCCTGCTGCTGATTCCGCTGGCACTGGCCAGCCCACAGGTGCTGTCGTCCGGCCATGGCGCGCTGCACCTGGACCTGACCACGCATCTGCCACTGATCTGGATCGGTGGCCTGCTGACCCTGAAGTGCCTGGCCTCGGGCATCTCGCTGGGCTTCGGCTTCCGCGGTGGCCTGTTCTTCGCCTCGTTGTTCATGGGCACCCTGGTCGGTGCCCTGTTCGCCGGCCTGCTGGCGATGGCCACCGGCGTGCCGGTGATCGACGCCACCTCGGCCGCACTGGCCGGGATGGCAGCGCTGGCCGCTGCGGTGGTCGGCGCACCGATGACCATGGCCATGCTGGTGCTGGAAGGCACCCACGACTTCCTGCTGACCAGCGTGGTGATGAGTGCGGTGCTGGTCTCCAGCACGCTCGTGCGGCAGTGGTTCGGCTATTCGTTCTCGACCTGGCGCATGCACCTGCGCGGCGAGACCATCAAGAGCGCCCGCGACGTGGGCTGGGTGCAGAACCTCAACGCCGGCCGGTTGATGCGCAAGGGCGTGGCCACCGCGCCGGCCGACCTCGACGCCTCCACCTTCCGCCAGCGCTTCCCACTGGGCTCGGGCAGCCGCGTGATCCTGATCGACAGCGAAGGCCATTACGCCGGCATCGTGCAGATTCCGCGCGTGTACGGCGACGGCGTGAAGCCCGAAACCATGATCGGCGAACTGGCGGAAAACCGCGACGTGTCACTGCTGCCAAGCGCGGACGTGGTCACCGTGATGCAGCGCTTCGACCACACCCAGGCCGACGAACTGGCCGTGGTCGCTGCCGACGGCCAGGTGCTGGGCGTGGTCTCCGAAGCCTTCGTACGCAAGCGCTACGCCGAGGAACTGGACAAGCGCCAGCGCGAACTGATGGGCGAGCGGGTCGAGGACACCGACTGACCCCGCAAAAAGGGGACGGAGGGGATTAAGTCGTTTCTGGCCGCCTCGAAATCCACGCATGGCGTGGATCTACTGTCACCTCGACCGGGTAGACTCCGGCCATGCGCTTCATTGAAACCTTCCAGGCCGGCCCCTTCGCCGACACCGTGGTCAGCCTGCTGGCCGCCTTCGTGCTGGGCACGCTGATCGGCGCCGAGCGCCAGTACCGCCAACGCACCGCCGGCCTGCGCACCAACGTGCTGGTCGCCGTCGGCGCCGCTGCCTTCGTCGACCTGGGCATGCGCATCGCCGGCAGCGCCGAGGCAGTGCGGGTGATCTCCTACGTGGTCTCCGGCGTCGGCTTCCTCGGCGCCGGCGTGATCATGAAGGAAGGCATGAACGTGCGCGGCCTCAACACCGCCGCCACCCTGTGGTGCTCGGCGGCGGTCGGCAGCTGTACCGGCGCGGACATGCTGGCCGAAGGCGTGCTGCTGACGGTCTTGATCATCGCCGGCAACACCCTGCTGCGGCCGCTGGTGAATGCGATCAACCGCATCCCGATCAACGAGACGGCCACCGAGGCCACCTACGAGGTGCGCCTGAGTGTGGATGCCGAAGCGGTGCCGCGCGTGCGCGAGCGCCTGGTCGATGCGCTGGAAGCAGCGCAGTATCCGGTCGGTGATGTGCAGGTGGTCGAGCATGCCGACGCGCCCACCGATGTGATCGCGGTGCTGGTCAGTACCGCCGTGAGTGCCGATGAGCTGGACGTTGTGCTGGCGCGGATGGAGCACGTGCCGGGCGTGCTGCATGCCACCTGGGAAGTCAGTACCCGCGATTGATTCATCCACGCATGGCGTGGATCTACCGAGGTTGTGGTGCAGTAGATCCACGCCATGCGTGGATGCGCTTCTCTCACCCACCCGCCAGGCGCTGCTGGGCCCTCAACAACTTGCGGAACGAACCGCACTGGCGCGCGTCCTGTGCTTCCGGGCAGGCCGCCGCGCGCTGTAGATGACGGCGCACCCGCTGCAGCTGGGAGATCTGCTGCTGCAGCACATCGGCCTGTGCCAGCAGGGCTTCGCGATCCAGCGTAATGCATCCGCGCTGAGGCGGCAGCGACAACCCGATCTGCTGCAGCGACAACCCGGCCGACCGGCCAAGGCCGATCAACGCCAGGCGCTCCAGCACCTGCTCGTCGTACTGCCGGCGCAGGCCGCGACGGCCCAGCGACTGCAACAACCCGAGCTGCTCGTAGTAACGCAGGGTCGAGGCCGGCACGTCGCTGCGCTTCACCACCTCGCCGATATCCAGTTCACGCATGGGCTTGACCTCAAGTCGCCTTCAAGCATCAACCTATGGGCAACTTCCCGGCAGGACAAGGCCATGGCCAGTACATCCCCCGTTGATCAGAATGCGCTCTGGAATGGCCCTGGCGGCCAGATCTGGGTCGCCCAGCAGGCCATCCTCGACGGCCTGTTCCAGCCCATGGCCGACCTGCTGGTGGCCGAGCTTCCGCAAACCGTCACGCAACTGCTCGATATCGGCTGTGGCACCGGCGCGAGCCTGCTGGCATCAGCCGCCGCTCGCCCGGCGACACACAGCACCGGCCTGGACATCTCCGCGCCGATGCTGGCACTGGCCCGCCAGCGCGCCGAGGCGGCCGGACTGGACGCGGACTTCATCGTGGCCGATGCGCAGCAGCATCCGCTGCCCTCCGCGCACTTCGACTGGATCCAGTCGCGGCTGGGTGTGATGTTCTTCGAAGATACCGAGGCCGCCTTCGCCAACCTGCATCGTGCTGCAACGCCAGGCGCTGGGCTGCGTTTCATCGCCTGGCGCAGTGCCGACGAGAACCCGTTCATGACCACGGCCGAACGCGCGATCGGCGATGCACTTGAGCTTCCGCCGCGGGTGCCAGGAGCACCCGGCCAATTTGCCTTTGCCGATGGCCAGCGCGTGCAGCGTCTGTTGCAGGCCGCCGGCTGGAAGGATGTGGAGTTGGTCGCGGTAGACCTGCCCTGCTCGATCGCCCGCGATGAACTGCCGACCTATGTCGGCCAGCTGGGCCCGTTGGGCTTGGCGCTGCGGAACCTGCCCGAAGACCGCGCCGACGCACTTCGAAACAAGGCGCTGGCCGCGTTCGCGCCCTTCATCGAAGGCGACCGTGTGCGCGTCGATGCCGCCTGTTGGCTGGTCCGCGCCCGCGCCTGATACAAAAATGGGGACGGAGGGGATTAAGTCGTTTCCGGCACAGCCGGGGCAAGAACGACTTAATCCCCTCCGTCCCCTTTTTCTACTACAGCGCCTCGCCGGCGTCCGCCAGGCGCGATTCAATCAGCGCATACCACTGCTGCAGCACGTCGATCAGCATGTCCAGCTCGGCGTCGGTGCGCTGTGCGCGCCCACTGCGCAGGCAGGCCTGGGCTTCCTGCAGCTGGGCAAGGAAGCCGGCCACGGTGTCTGCCTGCAGGATCAACCCCGGCAGGCGCCGCCCGGGAATGCGCACCACCGCATGATTGCCGAGCTGGCCGTACACACTCAGTGTGGTTTCCGTCTTCATGGAAAGAGGCAGGAATTGGGCGTTCATCGCGTGCACCATGGAAAACCTGAGCCGCCGGCAGGCGTGGACAACGGGGGAGACGTGGCCACGTCCTGCCGACGGTCAGGGGGGACTCGAGATACCGGGGCGTGGCCCCGGTGCGGGACTCTCAGCGCGGCTGGGCCATTCCGGCGATCTGCACGCGCCGGTTCGGCGCCAGGCAGGCGATCAGCTCGCGACGGTTGCGCTGCTCGCACTGCACGATCGGCTCGGCCGCGCCGCGTCCTTCGGCACTGATGCTGGCTGCAGGCACGCCGCCCTGCACCAGCGCGCTGCGCACGGCCTCGGCACGTCGCTGCGACAGGGCCTGGTTGTAGCTGGCACTGCCGATACGGTCGGTATACCCGGTCACCCGGATTGACTGCACCTGACTGGCCTCGCGCACCTGCGCCAGCACGCCCTGCACGGCCTGCTGGCCTTCGGCACTGAGCACCGCGCTGTCGAAACCGAACAGCGCATCGGCGGACAGGCGCAACGGCTGCTCCGGCAACGGCGCCGGTGCAGGCGGGGCCGGCGGCCGCGGCGGGTCCAGCACCGCCGCACATGATTCAGGCTTCCAGTAGCCACCCTGGGCGATGCCCTTGCTGTCGAATCGCACCTGGAACTGGCAGGTGAAGTACTCCGCGCCCTGCGCAGTGCGGAAGTTGAACAGGTAGTTCCACTCGCGCACGCCCCACATGCCCTCGTTGAAATGCGGCGTGCCCAGCAGCGTGTACAGCTGGCGCTTGCTCATGCCCGGCGCGAAGCGGCGCAGGTCGGCGACGTCGGGATAGATGCCTTCCTTCAGCGAGGCCTTCGAGGCCTCCGGGAACTGCACGGCGGTGGTTTCGGCAGGACCTTCGGCGGCCGGCGCATGGCTGCGGCAGGCGGCCAGCAGGCCCATTCCCAGGACCAGGCCCAGCACTGCGGCCACCTGGCCGGTGCGGGCGATGCGATGCTGTTTCATGTCATTCCCCCTTTGGACGTTTCCGCGATGCCGGGCCGCGCGTGCGGCCCGGCGGCGGGGATCACCACTGGATGCCGGCACCGACGGCCACACCGGCCTCGCCACGGCTGTTGGTGGAGCCGCTGAACTTGTAGATCCAGCGCCCTCCTTCGGAGACACCGGAGATACCAACCGCCACGCCCGACTCGCCGTTGTAGCTGCCGGCGGCGACCGAGGCCATGCTGCGGCCCGCTTCGCTGGGCTGCGGCAGTGCTGCGGTGGCCATAGCCGAGGCGATACCGGCCGAGGCGCGGTTGTCGGTCTTGCGCAGGTCGCGCTCGAAGCCACCCATGCGCTCGTCGGTGTATGCCTTCGACCAGTCCAGGGTCTGCGCCATGCCCGACTTCAGCTGGTCCACGTTGACTGCGTCGGTACCGGCGGTGCCGGCGGCGACGTTACGCACCGTGGTCGGGCCGCTGTTGGTGCTGCCCAGCGTGACACTGTTGTAGTTGGTCGCGCCGTTCACCGTGGTGTCGTAACGGATCGTACCCTGCTGCGAGGCCTGCAGCTGGCGTACGTTGACCGCGTCGGTCGCCTGCGAACCGTCGGCCACGTTGACCACCTGGCGTTCGGCACCGGCGGCACCCACTGAGACCGTGTTGGCCCGGTTCGCCACCGAACCCGCACCCAGCGCCACCGAGTTGTCGGCCTGCGCCTGCGAGCCATTGCCCAGCGCGGTCGAGTTGGCACCGGCGGCGGTGGAGCCAGCGCCACCTGCGGCCGAATTGGCACCGCTGGCGGACGGATCGGCCAGGTTGTTGGTGTTGTTGGCGCGGAAGCTGCCGGCCACGTTGGTGATGTTCTGGATCTTCTGGTCGGTGTACTTCTTCGATTCGTCGATGGCGTAGTTCACGCCGTTCTTCAGCTGGCCGACATTGGTTGCGTCGTACGTATCGGAACCGTCGGCGACATGGGTGATCTTGCGCTCGCTGCCGGTGCTGCCGACCGAAACCTCACCGGCCGAGTTGCTGGCGCCGGTCTGGCCATAGGCGCCGGTGTAGCCGCTCTGCGCACCGACGCTGGCCACCGACCCGGCACCCAGGGCGACGCTGTTGCCGGCACTGGCGCTGGCTCCGTTGCCGACCGCCACGCTGTTGGCACCGGCCGCACTGGCCTGCGGGCCGACCGCCACCGCTTCCGCACCGGCAGCCGTTGCAGGCGCTGCGGTCGAGTTCACTGCCAGGTAGGCACTGCCACCGCTGTTGTTGGTGATGCGTTGGTTGAGGACCTTCAGCGAGCCGTCCACCGCAGTGAAGGCGGCGGTGACATTGTTGTAGTCGCCGCTGGTAAAGGTGCCGTCGGTGGCGATGCTGGAGATGCTGAACTTCGGCGCGGTCCACACGTTGGTGGTGCCGTTGTACGCGGTGGTGCCACCGAAGTAGTTGGCGATGGAGCTGTTCGTGCTGAACAGCTGGTCGCCGGTGATGGCATCACTGCTGCCGGCCAGGATGCTGCCGGCGGCGACGTTGGTGATCTTCACCGCGCCGGTGCCGGTACCCGTCAGCGTCACGCTGTTGAGCACGTTGCCACTGCCATCGACGTCGTACTTCACGGCCAGCTTGTCGATCTCATCGGTCTGGTCGGCAACGTTGGCCAGCGAGTTGCTGACCGCATCGAAGGCGGTACCAACGTCGTTGTAGCTGCCCTTGGTCACGGTGCCGTTGGCGGCGACGTTGTTGATCGAGTAGGTCGGTGCGGTCAGCACGCCGCTGGCGTTGACCGCCGCGCCACCACCGAGGTGGGTGGCCACGGCCTGGTTGGCCGCAAACAGCTGGGCACCGTTGATGGCCTCGCTGCTGGTGGCACTGACCTGGCCCGGGCCGAGATTACGCAGCGTGGTGGCCGTGCCGGTCTGGCCGAGCGTGGCACTGGCGTAGTTGACGCTGCCATCGCCATTGAGGTCATAGCGCAGTGCCCCCTGTTCCGACGCCTGCAGCTGGCCGACATTGACCGCATCGGTGGCGGCGGTACCCGCAGCCAGGTTGGTGACCTGACGCTCGGCACCGGCGGCACCGATGGACACGCTGTTGGCACGGTCAGCCAGGCTGCCGGCACCCACCGCGATGCTGTTGGCGGCGGTGGCGCGGGCGTTGGTACCGACCGCGATCGAGTCGGCGCCGCTGGCCAGTGCCTCGGTACCGGTCGAGTTCACCCGCAGGTACTTGGTGCCACCGTTGCGGATGTCGGTGATCTGCGTGTTGAGATTGACCAGCGAACCATCGACCGCGGCGAAGGCATCGGTGGCGTTCTCATACAGACCCTTGGCGATCGCACCGCCGGTGGAGATGGTGCTGATCTCGAACAGTGGTGCGGTGAAGGCACCGCTGGCCGGATCGAAGGCTGCGCGACCGCCGAAGAAGCTGGCGATGGCCGCATTGGTCGCCGCCAACTGGCCGCCATTGACCGCTTCCAGGCTGCCGGCGGTGACCGCACCGCCGGCCAGGTTGCCGATGGTGGTAGTGCCGGTGCCCGCACCGAGCGTGACGCGGCGATAGTTCGGATTACCGGCACCGTCCAGATCGTAGGTCACCGCAGCGGCCGCCACATCATCGATCAGGCTGATGGCACCCTTCAGCTGGGCCACGTTGACCGCATCGGTATTGACACTACCGGCGGCCACGTTGGTGATCTGGCGCTCGCCGCCACCGGCGGTACCCACCGACACTTCACCGGCCGAGACCTGCGGCGCAGTGAGGCCATAGGCGCTGTAGCTGGCCTGGGCACCGCGCAGCGCGGCCGAACGGTAGCCCAGTGCAACCGAATTGGCCTGGTTGGAGGTCGCCTCGGCACCGAGCAGGGTCTGCCCGTTGGCCGTGCCCACCGCGCTGTCGCCGACGATCACCGAATGGCCCATGCGTGCGGCGTAGTCCGCGGTCGGCACACCGGTCGGGTTGCTCGGATCATTGGTGCCGGCGCCCGGGAAGGCGACGTTGGCATCGACCTTCGGCAGCTCGTGGCGGGCATTGGCACCGATCACCACTTCCTTCGAACCGTTGGCAAAGGCGCCGTCACCCATCAGCACCTGGTAGTCCTGCGCCGCATTGACTGCCCAGCAGGAGATGTCGGCGAGGACAATATCCAGGCACTTGGCCGCCCATGCCGGCGAATCCTTCGGCAGCAGCAGCCCGAGCAGGCCGCCCGGATTGCCGTTGTTGATGTTGTAGATGTAGCTGTCGGAGGTGACACCACCGATCAGGGTCAGGTGCGAGCTGCCGCCGGTGACGGCGCCACCCAGGCCGTTGAGAGTGCTGCCGACCGGCGACAGGTTGACCACGGGCAGGCCCAGCACATTGACCGTCGAGTAGGTCTGCATCACGTTGGCGTTGCTGAGCTTGAGGTTGCCGTTGCTCAGGTAGCCGTTGCCGCCGAACAGGCTGGTGGTGGTCGGGCCGATCAGCTGCCCGACATTGCCGACCAGGCCACCGGTGCCGATGATCAGGCCCGCGTTCGGATCGGCCGGAGCCGGCGCCTTCGGGCTGGTCGGCGGGATCGCCGAGGGCTTGGTCAGGCCGAGACCGCCGAGGGTGCCGCCGACCAGGCCGCCTACGGCACTGCCGAGATTGCCGATGGTGCCGTTGAGGTTGCCATTGAGCAGGTTGCCGACGGCGCCGCCGACATTGCCAAGCGTATCGCCCAGCAGGCCACCGAGGCCGCCGGTGCTGCCACCTGTAGCGCCATTGAGTACACCGCCGACGGTGCTGCCCACCGCACCCACTGTATTGTTGAGCGTGCCGCCCACGGTGCCGCCCACTCCACCCACCGTGCCAACCGCACCATTGAGTGCGCCGCCGACGGTGCTGCCGACCGCACCAGCCGTGCCGTTGAGTGCACCACCCACAGTGCCGCCGACTGCACCAACCGTGCCAACCGCACCGTTGAGTGCGCCGCCGACGGTGCTGCCGACCGAACCGACCGTTCCGTTGAGCGCACCACCGACGGTGCCGCCGACTGCACCAACCGTACCAACGGCGCCATTGAGCGTGCTGCCCACTGCCCCGCCCACCGCACCGACCGTGCCGTGCACGGCGCCGCCGACCGCACCAACCGTGTTGCCGACGGTGCCATCAAGGACGCCACCCACGGCGCCACCTGCCGCGCCGACAACGCCGCCCACCAGGCCACCCACGCCCAGTGCGCTGTTCTGCGCTGCCACAGTCGCTTGGCCGGCCAGCTTCAGATTGCGGTCGGCCACGACTTCCTGGCCATCAGGCGCCTGCACGCGCACTTTGCCGGCAACACCGGTATCGAAAGCTGCGGTGATCGCACGATCATGGGTCTCGCCCGGCAGCTCCTCCTTTGCCGGCAACGTGACCGCCGCCGTCGCCTTGACCTGCCCCTGACCATCGATCTGGTGGCCCGCCAGCTTCAGCTGCGAATCCACCTTGCCGTCAACGGACGCCTTGAGGCCGGACAGCGAGCCAGCGGATGCGCCAGCAACAGCGGCGGCCGCCTTGGCACCGGTATCGATCGAGGCCGCCTGGGCACCGGCGATGCCAACCCTGGCCTTCGCCTGCGCATCCGCAGCCACACCGAGCGGCGCATGCGCGGACGGCGCAACGTTGGCCGCCAGCGAGGCATCCATCTTCGCCACATTGGACGCTGCGTGCCCCAGCCCGACATTGGCGCGAACATCGGCGGCCAGTGCAGGAACCGCGACCTGCTTCGGCGCGGCATTCGCCGCCAGCTTCACCTGTACGGTAGCCGGCAGCACGTCGCGCACGATCGGCAGCGAGGTCGTACTCAGCTGCAGGCCCACACGCGCGTCTGCGCTGATCGCCGGACTGCTCTGCGCCTGGCGCGATGCCGCGGCCAGCGCGACTTCTGCGTCGACCTTGACCGGCATCGGCTGCGCGTATTTCGCGGCCAGTGCCTGCAGATCACGCAGCGACTGATTGGATTCGGATGCTCCTGCATGCCCGCTGGCCAGCGCACACAGCAGGGCCAGGGCCAGTGCGGTCGGCATCAGCAGGACACTGCGCGGATCGCGGGCGGCGCTGCCGCCGCTATCGCCGGTGGCCAGTTCCGAGGCCACAACCAGAGCATTGAGCTGGCGGTTCCATACACGCCGGTAGATGCGGTTCATGAGCATTTCCCCCGTAGGCGAACAACTGGAATGTCAGTGGACTTGCCGTTAGGCAGGTGACTGACATTTCAGCGTTTGCAACGGCGGCTGCGCACTTCATTCCGGCACGGCAATCGCGCATTCCGGCAAATCCACGGTCGGAATCGGCAGCCGGTTATGCAGAAGCGGCAAGCATATCGGCAAGCGGATATGCAATTCCGGCAGGAACCGCCGGGAAACCCTTATGGGGCCTGGATCAGGCGGGCTGGCCGATCTGCGCGGGTGCGCGCATCAGCGTGTCACGCGGCAGTTCACCGAAGACCTTGCGGTAGTTGTCGGCGAAACGCGACAGGTCCCACAGGCCACAACTGAGGGCGATGGCCTTGACCGAACGGCGGCTGGAATCGGCCATCGACAGGCTGCGGCAGGCTGCGCACAGGCGCAGCATCGACAGGTAACGATTGGGCGACGTACCGAACAGGTCCTCGAACGCGTAGCGCAGCCCACGCTCACTGACACCGGCAGCGTCGCAGATCTCATTCATGTAGATATTGCGGCGCAGGTTGAGGCGCATGAAGTTTTCCGCCCGCTGTGCGATCAGATAATGCGTGCGCCGCGCACGGCTGCAACCCGGGCGTTCGGCGGAACCCGCACCCAGCAGTGCCTGCACGTGTTCGTGCAGCAGCCGCTCGGTTTCTTCCGGCTGCAGGCCCGTGCCCTGGCCCAGCTGCAGGTGCAGCTGCTGGTAATGCTGTGCCAGCGGGGCGGCCTCGCTGGCGAGATTGAACAGTGAAAGCGCCTGTCCGGCCGGCGGCGTGCTGCGCAGGCTCAGTTCGGTCAGCTTGCGTTGCACCCGTGCCACCGGCACCAGCATCAGGGTCATGTGCGTGCCCGGGCTCAGGGTGAACTCGCTGATGCCCTCGGGCATCACGGTCAGCGCCATCCCAGGGGCAAGCGGTACGCCATGGCACCAGCTCAGGGTTTCATCGGTCGCATGCAGATACCCCAGCATCGCCCAGTCCGGCGGCAGCATGAAACGTCCACGGCAATGGAATCCACAGCTGATGCTGCAGAACAACGCCTCCTCGTGCACGCGTGACGCGAAGGCCGCCCGCGGCCCATTGCCATCGAGCAGAAGCAGTTCGACATCACATACACGAAGCACGCCGCTCAGCGTCGCCAGGTCGATCGACCGCAGGCCGCTGTCGTCGCTGTCTCCTACCCCACCATCGACCATGACAGTGTCGTCCCCCCGATTATCCGCCGTGCGGTACGGCCCCCACTGCCTGACAGGGCGCGCACCTCTCATGGAATCTCTTCCATCACCGGGATGCGCGCCGCCAAGGTGCGCACCCCAAAAGAAACGCGAGTACTTGAATGCGAGTATGCCCGATAATTCAACGGGGTAAACATCTGCACCGCGTTGAATAAGATGGATACAGAGGTGAAAATCAGATTGTCGCGTTTGGCACAGTTTTCGCATGCGACCTGAAGCCTGCCTCACATTATCTGCACGTCGATGAATCGTTGTGCGGGCGAACGGATTTCCGTCACAGAACCCGGCTTGAAAATTAAGGACCAATGGGATTCTGCCGAATTTGCATATAGGTTCCGGTTGCAGCCGGCCGCCATTCAGGCAAAGTCGATAACACGGTGATCCGGTCTTTGATAATGACCGCACCCAGGGGGACAGCATGACCATGCACGTATCGCTCGACACGTCGACCACCGGCCCCGCGCCGCGCGGTCGCGGTTGCGCGAACGGCGTCCCGCCTGGAAACGATCACCCTGCTTGAGCACAGCGGGTCCATCCCGCCGTGCCTCCTCCGCCAGGACGTGCGGAGGTCCACGGACGATCCCGGCGGAGCCGGGCCACCGCCCAACAGGTGTCCTGTAGCAGACAGGTAGAGGGAGACAAACGTCATGAACGCATCGATCCGCAAGTTCCTGAAGGAAGAAGATGGCGTTACCGCACTCGAGTACGGCCTGCTGGCGGCTGTGATTGCCGGCATCCTGATCGCGGTCGGCAATGCGCAGATCAAGTCCTTCTTCGAGACCCTGTTCACCAATCTCTCCGCATTGGCCACCAAGGCCTCCGGTAGTGCAGCACCGCCTGCCGGCGGGAACTGACCGGGACCGCGCAGCCGTCGGCTGCGCTTGCGGCTCATTGCAGAAGGCGGCGGCTGACCGTCCACTGACGGACAATGGAGGGTGCGATGACACTGCTGGGATTGCTGGCCATCGGTGTGTGCCTGCGGATCGCGATCAGCGATCTGTACGCCCGTCGGGTGCCCAACGCCTGGCTGCTGTCCGCATGCGCGATCACCGTTGTCGTGCTCATCGCCGGACAGTTCAACGCGCCGCGCCTGCCGTGGGCTTCCCACGTTGCCGGCGCGGCGCTCGGCCTGGTCGCATTGCTGCCTTTCCACGCAGTGCGCTGGATGGGCGCCGGCGATGTCAAATTCTTTTCGGTACTGGGATTGATGCTGGGCTGGCAGGCACTGCTGCCGATCTGGATCGCGGCCAGCCTGGCAGCGGGCGCACATGCCGCACTGGTGCTGGTATCGCGCCGGTTGGGCCCAGTACTGCCCATCGGCCTTCAAGCCCATATGCATCGGGCAAGTTCGCAATGGCATTCGCACCCGGCGCTGCGCGGGATGCAGAGCGCCCGCCAGGGACGCCAAGGCATTCCCTACGCCGCCTACCTGGCGGTATCCGCCATCGCCTGGGTCTTCATCAGCACGTACGGAGGTGTGGCATGAACATCCACAACCGACGCCGGCAACGTGGCGCGGCCAGCATCGAGTTCGCGCTGATGTTGATGCTGGGCCTGCTGCCGCTGCTGCTGTTCACGTTCTCCGGCGTGATGATCATGGCGGCCCAGCAGACGTTGGCAACCGCCTCAGCCGAGGGTGCACGTGCATCGCTGCGCTATGGCAGCGCCAACGAACGCCGTACCGCCGCCTGCGTTGCGGCGCGTAGTTCGATGCAGTGGCTGCTGAACTTCTCGGGTCAGCCGGTCGACTGCAGCAATGGCGGAAACAACGCCATTCTGGTCTCCGCGCAGGCCCCCTGCGCCGGACTGGCCAGCGCCCAGTGCATGACCGTGACGGTCAGCTACGACTACGCAAGCCATCCCTTCCTGCCCGGCACCGCCACGCTTTACAAGTGGGTGATGCGGGCTCCCATCCGCAGCGTCGCGGTCGCTCAGCTCGACCTCGGCAGCGGCAACTGACGTTCGGTACAGGAGACGGTTCCATGCTCAAGTTGACCCGCATTGCTGCCGTCGCCCTGATCGGGCTGGCCGTGCTGCTGGCGGTGATCGCCTTGATGATCGGGCGCAAGCCGGCCGCACCGGCCACGGTTGCCCCGGTAGCGCAGAGCGAAGCCCAGGCGATCACCGTGGTGGAAGCGGTGGCGCGACTGCCGGCCGGCGAACCGATCTCTGCCAACGGACTGCGTCTCGCACAGCGCAGCGCCCCGGTTGCCGGCGCCGCCACCAGCATTTCCGCCGTGGTCGGAAAGGTGCCGGTGCAGGACATCGCCGAAGGCACGGCGATCAGCAGCAACGCACTCGCGCAGGGATTCTCGCTGCAGCTGCGCCCCGGGGAACGCGCACTGGCGGTCCCGGTCGACGAGCTGGTGGGGGCCGGCAACCGCATCCTGCCCGGTGATTTCGTCGACGTGTTCCTCAACCTGCGCACTGCCCAATCCACTGCCGGCGGCCCGGCCGACGCAGCACAGACGCGCCTGCTGCTGTCGCGCCTGCGCGTGCTCAGCTATGGCCAGCAGGACATCGCCCCGGCCAACCATGACGCTGTTGCCAGCAACGAGGCCGATGGCCGCAACGATCCACGCGCCGCCGACATCACCGGAAGCAGCAGCACCCAGAGCACGGGCAGCGGGACCGCCCAGCCGGCACGCAGCGCGGTACTGGCGGTGCCGGTGGCCGATGCCAACCGGCTGCTGCTGGGTGCACAGCAGGGCAAGCTGTTCCTCGCCCTGCGCAACCCTGCCGATTCCGGCCAGCCCGATCTGGCGCTGTTCCCGCAGGCACGCGGGGTGATTGATCCACTGCGTGGCCTGGATGCGGAACAGCAGCTTGCGCTGCAGCGGCCAGAGAATCACGCCTTCGCCGGCATCGACGGCGATGCATTGGCCGGCCGCAGCAACGCGCCCGCGCGCAGCACCCAGGATGCCCCGGCACGCGCACCCGCACCACGGCGCAGTGCCCCACGCGCATCGGGCATCGAAATCATCCGAGGTGACAGCTCCGCCCCCCGTGGTTCCCTTTGACCTGCATCGAGCGCATCCATGACCGAACGTCGCCGCAGTCCACGCCCTTCCCCCCGCCAGCGCTGGCTGGCCCTGCTGCTGGTGCTGCTGGCACCGGCGACAAGCGTGGCCGCCGACGACCTGGTGCTGCAGGCGCGTGAGCAGCGCCCCTGGACCCTGCCGGGTGATCTGGAGCGGGTCGCCATTGCCGATCCGGGCGTGGCCGATATCGTGATGCTGCGCGGCCAGCGCCAGGCCCTGCTGGTCGGCAAGGCGCCGGGCACCACCACGCTCCTGCTCTGGCACCGCAAGCAGACCGAACCACAGCGCCTGCAGGTGCGGGTACAAAGTGCGGTGCAGGGTGCGGCCGACGCCGGCACGAACGGGCTGGTATTCACCCAGCAGGACAATCAGGGCCTGCTGCAGGGAAGCACCGAGAGCGTGCTGTCGCACATGCAGGCGCAGAAGACTGCCGCCATGGCCCTGGGCAAGGATGGCCTGCTTGCCGACGCATCCACAGTGAGCAGCGGCGGCGTGGTCCAGGTCGAAGTCAAGGTGGTCGAGTTCAACAAGACCGCACTGAAGCAGATCGGCATCAGCTTCCAGAACCGCAATGGCAACTTCGCCTACGGCTTCGCCCGCCCGGGCGGCCAGTTGCCGGGCAACACCGGCATCCTGCCCGGCATGAAGGAAGGCAACTCCGGCAACGAAGCCGAATCACCCATTTCTTCGGCCTTCCGCCTGGTGTTCGGCTCGACCAAGGGCCTGTGGAATGCCGACGTCGACCTGCTGCAGAGCAATGGCATGGCGCGTGTGCTGGCCGAGCCGACACTGGTCGCGCTGTCCGGGCAGAGCGCCAGTTTCCTGGCCGGCGGCGAGCTGCCGATCCTGGAACCGCAGGGGCTGGGCACCACCACCATCACCTACAAGCCCTTCGGCATCGGCCTGACCGTGACACCGACGGTACTGGCACCGAACCGCATCGCCCTCAAAGTCGCACCGGAAGCCAGCGACCTGGACTACAGCAACGCCATCGCGCTCAACGGCGTGCAGATTCCCTCCATCACCACCCGCCGCGCCGACACCACGGTCGAACTGGGCGATGGCGAGAGCTTCGTGATCGGTGGCCTGGTCAGTTCCAACGTGGTTTCCAGCGTCGGCAAGATCCCGCTGCTGGGTGACCTGCCGATCATCGGCTCGTTCTTCCGCAACTTCGACTACAAGCGCCAGGACAAGGAACTGGTGATCATCGTCACGCCACGCCTGGTGAAGCCGCTGGCACGCAACACCGAGCTGCCGCTGCCCGGCGACCGCGAGGCCAAGCCGCACATGCCCGAATGGGGCGCCTGGCTGCTGGGTCCGATCAGCCAGGACCCGGTGCCCGGCTTCTCACGCTGATTCCATGATGCCTGCGATACCACGCCCATGCCCTACGCCACTGCCCAGCCGCTGCATCCGCAAGGACCGCCGATGAACCTGGTCCTGTACGGAATGGATCGCGAACTGCTGCCCCGGCTGGCGGCGAAACTGCCGCCAACCACCACCCTGCACTGGCAGGACAGCAGCACGCCGACCTCCGCCCAGGACCTGCAACGCGGGCCGCAGAGCCTTGTGCTGCTCGACTTCCGCCCGGAACATGCGGCCGCCTCCAGCGTGCTGGCGCAGCAACTGCAGCAGACCGAGCCGGATCTGGCATTGGTTGCAGTCGGTGCCACCAGTGCCGGCCAGGTGGAAGGCGTTGTCATCGCATTGCGGGCGGGCCTGCGTGATGTGCTGGACCTGGACAGCGACAACGTCGGCATCGAGGCCGCGCTGCGTCGCGCCCTGTCACCACGACCGGCCGCCGCCGCGCAGCAGGCGCACAAGGCCCGCCTGATCGTCCTGCTGGGCGTGCGCGCCGGGGTCGGCACCAGTACGCTGGCCGCGCATCTTGCGGTGCTGGCACAGCAGACCCGTGCACTGGCACAGGGCGAGGCACTGCAGCAGGATGGCCTGCTGATGGAGCTGGCCCAGCCTTCGGGCGACCTCGCCCTGTACCTCAACCTGGACAGCCGCTTCCACTACGAAGACGCGCTGCGCAATGCCAGCCGCATCGACGCCACCCTCGCCCGTACGGCCATGGCCCGTCACGATTCCGGACTGGTGCTGCTGGACCGCGCCAGCGGCAGCGATGCGGTACCGCCGTCCGATCCGGGTGCGCTGCTGCAGCGCCTGCGCACCGTGTTCGCCAGCGTGCTGTGTGATGCCGGTGGCTGCCCGCTGCGACAGCTGCCGCCGCTGCTGCTGGACCAGGCCGACGAGATCTGGCTGGTCACCGATGCCTCCATTGCCACGCTGGTGTCGCTCGACCAGGCACTGAAGCATCTTGCCGGGCAGCGCGAACGCGAGAAGCGCCTGCAGCTGGTGATCAACCGCCACGATGACAGCAGCGGCATGAGCCCGGAGCAGATCGCGCGCCGCTTCGAGGTTCCCCTGCTGGCCACGCTTCCCGAACGACCGCGCGTGCGCCTGGCTGCCAGCCAGGGTCACCTGCTGCTGCAGGATGCGCCGCGCGACCCCTACCTGCGTGCCCTCGCTCCGCTGGTTTCGCGCCTGGATCCGGCTGCCTGCCCGGTCCAGGCGCAGGGCCTGCGGGAAAGACTCTCCCTTGCCCTGGGTGGATCGCAATGGAAGACAAGGTAACCCCGTTCCCGCATGCCGTTGCCCGGCCGGTGCTGCCCGAAAGCTCGCCGGGCCATCAGCCGTTCGCGCAGACCGAGCAGTACCAGAAGGTGCTGTCGGCCGCGCATGAGCACCTGCTCAACAGCATCGAGGACGAGCGCATCGACATCGATTCCTGGGCCCCCGACACCATCGCCCGCTGGGTGCAGGTGCAGACGGTGGGCTTCATCCAGGAGTGGCGCATCCCGATCAACGAAGAGGAGATGCAGGTGGTTGCCGACGGCCTGGTCAAGGAGCTGACCGGCTTCGGCCCGCTGGACGACCTGCTGCACGACCCGTCCATCGAAGACATCCTGATCAACGGTTTCAAGGATGTGCACGTGTCCCAGGGCGGCCAGCTCAAGCGGGCCACCCAGCGCTTCACCGACGATACGCATCTGCTGCGCATCCTGCGCCGCATCCTCGCCCCGCTTGGGCGCCGCCTGGATGACTCCAATCCGATGGTCGATGCGCGCCTGCCCAACGGCGGCCGTCTCAACGCGATCATCTCGCCACTGGCGGTGGATGGACCGATGGTGTCCATCCGCAAGTTCCGCAAGGACCCGTTCACCCCCGATGAACTGCTGGCCAAGGGCACCTTCGATGCGCCGATGCAGGCCTTGCTGAAGGCGATGGTACTGGGGCGCTGCAACATCCTGGTGTCCGGCGGAACCAGCTCGGGCAAGACCTCGCTGCTGAACGCCCTGGCCAGCTACGTCCCCGCGAACGAGCGCGTGATCACCGTCGAAGACACCGCCGAGCTCTCGCTCAACCACCCGCATGTAGTTCGCCTGGAAAGCCGTATCGGCGGCGCCGAAGGCCACGGTGCGGTCAGCATCCGCGATCTGGTCCGCAACAGCCTGCGCATGCGCCCCGACCGCATCGTCGTCGGCGAGGTACGCGGTGCCGAGGTGCTGGAAATGCTGCAGGCGATGAACACCGGCCACGACGGCTCGATGGCCACCATCCACGCCAATTCGCCCCGCGACTGCCTGTACCGGATCGAGATGCTGGCCGGCTTTGCCGGCTTCCAGGGCAGCGAGGACAGCCTGCGCCGGCAGATTGCCAGTGCCATCGACTTCATCGTGCAGATCTCGCGCCTGGGCAGCGGGCGCCGCGTGCTGGTCTCGATCACCGAGATCACCGGGGTCAGCGACAACCTGATCACCACCCAGGAAATGTTCCGCCACGAGCTGCAGATCGACGGCAACGGCAAAGAGATCGATCGCTGGGTCGGGCTGGGCTTCCATCCGCACTCGCACAAGCTGGAGCCGTTCCGCCAGCAGCTGCGCGAATCGCTCTACGGAGACTTCTGAGCATGGGAACCGGCGCGCTGCTGGGCATGCTGAGCATCATCGCGGTGCTGCTGGCGCTGGCAGCCTGGCTGTGGGGCACGGCCAGCAGCCGTGAGCAGCGCCAGGTTTCAATGCGGCACGCCGAGCAGCAGCTTTCGCGCGGAAGCGCCACGGGCGGAGCACCCGCCGGGCCGTCCGTCACCGCTGCCAACGACCCGGCGCGGCCCGCCAGCGCCGGGCGCCGCGTGCTGCCGCTGGATGGCCTGCTGCAGCGCGCAGGGCTGCCGACCGGCTGGAAAATTCCCATCATGCTGCTGGTACCGGGGCTGGTACTGTCGGTGGTGGCGATGCTGCGGCTGGGCACCGCATGGATGTTTCCGCTGACCCTGCTGCTGTACCTGCTTGGCTGCTGGCTGTGGGTGATGCGGCGGACCACGAAGCTGCGTGCGCAACTGCTGCATCAGCTGCCGGACTTCCTCGACAACCTGGTGCGGCTGACCGCACTGGGCAACAGCCTGCAGGCCGCGTTCCAGGTTGCGTCGATGCAGACGAGCGCGCCGTTGCGCGGGCTGCTGGACACCACGGTGCGCTTTGCACGCAGCGGCATGGAGCTGGACCGTGCACTCGCACAGGCCTCGCATCCCTATCGCATGGATGTGCTGAAGGTGTTGTCGGTGGTGATCGGTGTCAGCGTGCGCATCGGCGGGCGCTCCGACCAGATCCTGCAGCGCATGGGCGATTTCATGCGCGATCTGGAACAGGCCCAGCAGGAGCTTGCAGCGACCACCTCGGAGACGCGGATGTCAGCGTGGGTGCTAGGCCTGTTGCCACCGGCCTGCGCGGTATTGATGGCGATCACCAGCCCGGACTTCTTCCAGCCGGTGCTGCACGATCCGCTCGGCCACAAGATCCTGCTGCTTGCACTGGGCATGGAACTTGTCGGTGGCTTCCTGCTGTATCGCTTGGCCAAGTCGCTATGAACCCCCTTCGCCCCGCCGGAGACAACCGATGAGCGCCAGCGCCTGGTTCGCCCTCTCCCTGCTCGTGCTGGCCGCCGGTATCGCCCTGCTCGGTATCGGCGGCTGGGTACGCAGCCATCGTGAGCAACGTACAACGGCCACCTTGAAGACCGCCCTGCAGCCGCGCGAGGCGTCCCGTGACACCGAGCCTGCGCGGCACGATTCGCTGGGCTGGCTGGAACGCTTCGGCCGTGCCCTCAGCGGCGGCCGGCTGGAAACGGCGTTGCTGGCCAATGAAGACCGGCTGCTGTTGGATCTGGCCGGGTGGAACACCCGCCGCGGTACGGCCATCTACCTCGGCCTGCGCCTGCTGCTGGCCGTGCTGGTGCTGGTACTGGTGCTGACATTCAGCAGCGTCACCGGGCTGGCCAGGATAATGGTGATCATCGGCGCCCTCGCCGCCGGCCTGCTGCTGCCCAAGTTCGTTCTCTCCTCCTGGGTGAAACGGCGCCGACGAGCGGTCGACAACGAGCTGCCGCTGCTGATCGACCTGCTGCGTCTGCTGCAAGGCGTGGGCTTCAGCATGGACCAGAGCCTGCAGACGCTCGGCGACAAGCTGCGCGATGCATTGCCGGTCCTCGGCGGCGAGCTGCAGGAGGCCAACATCGCCTATACCCACGGCCGCACGCGCGCACAATCCCTGCGCCGGCTGAGCGAGGTCTATGCCGACGATGACCTGACCAGCCTGATGCAGCTGATCCTGCAGGTGCACGCCCATGGCGGCGCGGTGCAGGAGCCCCTGCGGCAGTTCAGCGTCCGCCTGCGCGAACAGCGTCGCAACACGCTGAAGGAAAAGGTCGGCAAGCTCTCGGTGAAGATGACCGTGGTGATGATGCTGACCCTGCTGCCAGCGTTGATGCTGGTCCTTGCCGGTCCGGCGCTGGTCGCGCTGGCCACCACCATGTCCAAGATGGGGTCCCCCTGATGCCTGCCCTGCGCACTTCCTGCCTGATTGTTGCCCTGGCTGCCGTTGCCGGCGCCAGCGGCTGTGCATCGACCACGCCGAAGTACCTGCGCGCGCCCAGCCTGGCCGCGCCCGAACCGGCACCGCAGGACAGCCGCAATGCCTACCTGGAGCTGATCGAGCGCATGCAGCAGCAAGGCGCATGGTATGCCTCGCTCGCCCACGTCGACGCCTTCCGCCAGCGCTACGGCGATCCGCCGGCGTTGCGCCTGCTGCAGGCCGACGCGCTGCGCGAGACCGGCCAGGCCGATGCCGCGGTCACCCTGTACCGCGATCTTTCCAGTGGCCCCCAGGCCGCCGCGGCCGCCCATGGCCTGGGCCTGATTGCCGCGCGCCGCGACGACGACGCCGGCAGTGAGCAGGCGTTGGCGCGGGCGACCGAACTGCAGCCATTGAATACAAGTTATCTCGGCGACCTGGGCTATGCGCGGCTGCGCGCCGGGCAGTTCGAGCGCGCGCGCGAACCCCTGGCCAAGGCGCTGGAGCTGTCGCCGGGCAATGCCAAGGCCACCGCCAACCTCGCCCTCTGGGCGGTACTGCGGGGCGACACCGCCACTGCCGAACGCCTCGCCCAGCAAGCGAACCTCAACGACGAGACCCGGCTCAGCATCCAGCAACAGGCGGCGCAGATCCGTACCCGCCTGCAGCAGCGCCAGGCCGCAGCGGCAGCCGCCGCAGTCGTGCCGGCCACTGCCCGTGCTCTCGCCAGCGATGCCGCCGGCAACCCGCCCGGCGCCACGCGACTGGCGGCGGAACCGCGCCGCGACAGCCGCGATGAACGCGATCCGCAGCGCCTGCCGCCCTCGATGCTGGAACGCTTCAGCGCCTCCGACCACCCGAACGGGAACACACCATGACCGCGACGCCCCTGACCCGACGCCTGCTGCCCGTTCTGATCTGCCTGCTGCCAGCCGCCGCCGTGCAGGCGCAGCAACAGCCGCTGACCGGGCAGATGCTTGGCGGCAGCACGCCGGCTGCGTCGTCTTCGCAGCCGCTGCAGTCCGAGTCACTGCCCACCGTGGACCTGGCGGCCCCGCCAGCACCGGTGCCGCAGGCGGCGCCTGCAGCAGTGGCCAACACCGACGGCAGCACTGCAGCCCCGCGGCCCGGCCGCAGCCAGATCGGCGATACCACGCGCAACCTGTTCCGCCTGCAGGCATCGGGGCAACAAGCCGGACAGCACCTGCCGATCCTCGGCGACCAGGCGACGCTGAGCTACGCCCGCTACATGAAGAGTTTCGAACACGAGATCCCGGACTTCTTTGAAGCCGATGTCGCCAAGTCCAAGGGATCATCCTCATCCGGACGCTGAGGTAGGCCATGAAACGCCCACGCCAGTTCAGTTTCAGCCGCCCACGGGGCGGCATGTCGATCACCATGATGCTGGTCATGCTGGCACTGCTGGCGATGCTGGGCCTGATCGAGATCGGTTACCTGTTCTGGGCCAAGCGCGATGCACAGAAAGTCGCTGATCTGGCCGCACTGGCCGGAGCGCAGCGACTGGAACTGTGCACCTCGGACAACAGCGACAACAGTGCTGCGCGGCAGAGCGCACTCACCCAGAACACCTTCGCAGGAAGCCTGGAAATCCGCTGCGGAAACTGGAACGTGACCCGCGCCACCGAAGGGCACTTCAGCCCGGTCGTCGATGCAGCGAATCAACGCAACGCCGTCCGTGTCATCACCCGCCGCGCGGTGCTTCCCTTCTTCGGGCAGAACAGCAGCCTGCCGACCGTGACCGCCCAGGCGGTGGCGCGCCGTGCAGAACCGGCGGCGGTTTTCAGTGTCGGCTCGCAACTGCTGCGCATCAATGGCAACACGCCACTGGGAAATGTCCTGAAACTGGTGGGCGCCGACCTCGACAAGACCACCCTGCTCGGCTACGACGGCCTTGCACAGGCGCATATCACCCCGAATGGACTGCTGCAGGCACTGGGCATTCCGATCGACGTCAACATGGGCGTGGCGGAGTTCAACAATCTGCTGGCCGGCCGCAAGGTCAAGCTGGGCAAGATCCTTCAGGCGACCGTTGACCTGCTCACCCAGCAGGGCGTTGCCCACGTGGACCTGAGTGCACTGGAGAATGCCCTGGTCGTGAAGGGCATCGACCTCAAGCAGCTGGAGGTGAAACTCGGCTCCGATGACAGCGGTGGCGGCCTGTTCGCACGCGTGGTCGCGCCGGATGGAACGATTTCCAGCGCGCTGCAGGCCGATGTCAATGTGCTGGACCTGATCGGCACCAGCATCAGCATCGCCAATGGCGGCCGTGCGGTCTCGGTCGATGAACTCAACCTGCTGGGCCTGGTCAATGCCAAAGCCGCCGTGGTGGAACCGCCGTCCATCGCCATCGGTGGCATTGGCTCGCGCGCTTACAACGCGCAGATCCGTGTCTTCCTCGACATCGACACCAACAACATTCCCGTTGCAGGCGGCGTGCTTTCACTGCTGGGCATCCGCCTGAAGCTGCCGGTCCATGCGGACGTGACCAATGCAATGGCGACCCTGACCAGCCTGCAATGTGGCAGCACGCCTCCCACGGCGACGATCAAGGTAGAGTCTTCCGTACTGCGCGCCTGCGTCGGCAAGGTGGCCGACAGCGAGCGGTTCTCCAAGCAGAATGTCTGTGGCGACACCCTGCAGAAGGAACAGATGCTCACACTGCTCGGCGCCCCGTTGATCAATGACAGCATCAAGGTCAATACGCTGACCGACACGCAAAGCCTCACCCTCCCCGCCGGCGCGACCGGTTCAACCCAGGTCAACTCCCTGGAGGTGGGCACCGCCGTGTCCGAGCTGGTCAGCGAACTGCTGCGCGTACTGTCCGGCATGCTCGATCCGCGCGACGATGGCATGAGCCAGGGCTCGACCGCAGCGCAGTTGGCCGATCGCTACCTGAAAGCAGCCAACGTTGGTCGCAATCGCTACGACGTCGATGCGTCCATCAAGCTGCTTGAACTTGGCGACCAGACGCGGGGGTTGAAGCCTTTGGGCGCGTGGGATGTACCCAAGGGTGTTCCAAAACCCTGCCTGGTGGGCCTGCTCACATGCTGGGAGGATGGCTCGGTCTGGAAAGGCTATCGCACGGCTGTGACTGGCGAAGGGCTGGGCGTGCTGCCGGCACTGCTGGGTAGCCTGCTCGGCGGACTGACCGTCAACCGGTGTGCAAGCCTGCTGATTTCCTTGAGCGACCAGGCCTACAACAACTGCATGACGCAGAACCTCGCGTCTTACCTGCAGACCGCCCACGACGGCTTCCTGGACCAGTTCGCCGGCGACGGTGTCACCGCCCCCGGCAATGGCCCGGTCAGTTGTTCGGGCCTGCTGTGCTTGCTGCTGAAGCCCGCCCTGGACGTCCTGAAGCCGCTGCTCAACAGCGTCGGCTCCCTGCTGCGCTCGCTGCTGGCGCAGGTGCTGGGCCTGGAACTGGGCCGTACGGATGTGCATGTCCAGTCCATCCAGTGCACGCCCGCACAGCTGGTCTACTGACCCGTGACGGGCGCCCTTGGCGGCGCCCGCGCACATGCTAGACTCCCGGCGGGGAACCACCTTCATCTCAACCCACACTCATCCGTGGATGGTCTAGACATGCGAGAAACTTCAGGGGGCGCGGTCTTCGCCCGGCACGCGCGCGGCGCGGCACTGCTGGCCGTGGCCATGATGCTGGTGGCACCGGCGGCGATGGCTGCCCGTGGCGACCGCGAAGCAGCCGCAGAGCCGGCCGCACGTACCGCACCGGTGGTGCGCAACACCGTTGACGAGCTCAAGCAGCTGATGGATGCCCGCCAGCTGACCGAGCTGCGCACCACCTACAACGGCAACTACGGCGCCAGCCTGCTGTTCAATGCCAACACCCTGACCTACTACGTCGCCCTGTTCCAGGAGAAGAACTTCTGGCGGGTGATCAAGACCGATGCCGTCGACAACGCCGAGCGTGTCTACCGCACCTTCGCGCAGCAGTCAGAGCAGCTGGCCCAGGTCTACATCGACACCACCCGACTGGAAGCCGGCAAGCGCTATACCGAGCGCCTGGTGGCCTACAACGAGGAGCGCCTGCGCACCCTGCAGCAGGAAATGGAACAGCAGCAGGCACAGTCGGCCCAGGTCAGCGCTGCCCTGCAGCAGGCCCAGCAGCAGGCGGTCAGCCTGAGCAGCGACGTGCAGAGCACCAACAGCCAGCTGGATTCCCTGCAGCGCCGCATCCAGATCCTGCAGGCCGAACAGGGCAACCCGGAGCTGAGCCTGCCCAAGCCGGACAGCGTGCCCTCGCCGGCACCGGCGGCCGCCAGCGACGGTCGCTGAGGTCCAGCGCCTGGCGTGCCGTCCAACGGCGCCTACGGGCGCCGTTGTCGTTTCCGGCACCATTCCATTTCAACGGCACGCCTCATGCACGGCATCGTCCAGTTGCCGGCGCTGCACGAAGTCCATGCGCTTGCCATTGGCCAGCACCTTCCCACGATGCTGCCGCGCGCGCTCACAGGCGGCGGGATCCGCGCTGATCGGTATCAGTGCAGCCCGCGCACGCCGCTGCTGCACCACACGCGGACGCAATGAAGCTGGGCTCGCTGCCTTGGCCACGCTCGCACCTGTTGAGGTCGGCTCCGCCGGCACCTCCCAGCGCCATTCCGCGCGCCCCTGGCACGGCGTCTGCTGGTAGACCGGATGCGGCCCGTCCACACATTTGTAGACGTTGGTCTGAGCATGCGCCCCCGTGGCCAGCAGCAGGTACAACAGCGGGCTCCAACACGCGTTCGACATTGCAGGCTCCTCGTCAGGGCTGCCGCCATCCTCGATGCCGGCACGGCTTCGTGCCAGAGCGATACACGTCACATCCGGCGTAATCCAGCACAGCCGTGCAAGTCGTCGGTCTGGCGCTGCGCTGTACTGCCGAAGGCACCGGCATCCGCGCCAGCGCCTTCCCTCCCTTCCGTCAAGGAAACCACAATGAGCAACTTCGTCACCGTCGCCGACGGCGCGCGCATCTTCTACAAGGATTGGGGTACCGGCCAGCCGATCGTGTTCGCGCACGGCTGGCCGCTGTCGTCCGATGCCTGGGACCCGCAGATGCTGTTCATGGGCCAGAACGGCTTCCGCGTGATCGCTCACGACCGTCGCAGCCACGGCCGCTCCAGCCAGACCTGGGACGGCAACAACATGGACACCTACGCCGACGACCTGGCCGCCGTGCTCGAGGCGCTGGACCTGAAGGACGCGATCCTGGTCGGCCACTCCACCGGTGGCGGCGAAGTGGCCCATTACATCGGGCGCCACGGCAGCAAGCGCGTGGCCAAGGTGGTGCTGGTCGGCGCCGTGCCGCCGCTGATGCTGAAGACCGATGCCAACCCGGCCGGTACCCCGCTGGAGGTCTTCGACGGCATCCGCAAGGGCACCGGCGGTGACCGCTCGCAGTTCTTCAAGGACCTGACCACGCCGTTCTTCGGCGCCAACCGCGACGGCAACACGGTCACCCAGGGCATGCGTGACTCGTTCTGGCTGCAGGGCATGCTCGGTGGCGTCAAGGGCCAGTACGACTGCGTGCACGAATTCTCGGAAGTGGATTACACCGAAGACCTGAAGAAGATCGATGTGCCAGCGCTGGTGGTGCATGGCGATGACGACCAGATCGTGCCATTCGATGCCTCGGCCAAGCTGTCCTCGCAGATCATCAAGGGAGCCGAGTTGAAGGTGTACGCCGGTGCGCCGCACGGCCTGACCGTCACCCACGCCGACCGGTTCAACGCCGACCTGCTGGCGTTCGCACGCGGGTGAGGCACTGCGGCGGCGCCACCCAGCGCCGCCGCCCCTGTGGTAGAGCCGACCGCTGGCCGGCTGCGCAGGATCGGGATGGATTGATCGCGCAAAATGGGGACGGAGGGGATTATGACTTTGGGGCACAAACGACTAATTCCCATCCGTCCCCTTTTTTGTCAGATATCGCTGTGGTGGTGCGGGACCCCGGTCTTCGGCAGCGGGTCATGCCCGCCCACGAAGTGGCGCACCACCGGTGCACGCTCACCGCGATGCAGCCCGCGCAGCACTTCCTGGATCGCCTTGTCATCGGCGGTGATGCGCTCGTGCTGGCGCAGGTGCTCCAGCCACGATGGGGTCACGAAATACTCCAGGTGGATGCCCGGACTGGCCACATCCTCGACCACGCCCCAGACCACCGCGCCATCGCGGCGGCGGATCGTGCCCAGCGCGCGCATCTGCGCCTGGAACGCGGCGCGGTCAGCCTCGTCGATGCGGTACTCCAGGGTGACCAGTACCGGGCCGCGATCGTTGGATACCGGCACCGACAGTTCCGGTGCCGGCCAGTGTCCCGCCGGGCGCAGGTTCAGGTCTTCAGTACCGGCAATGCGCACGCGCCACACCAGCAATCCGCCGATCACCGCACCCGCGGCAGCCACCAGCAAGGCCAGCTCCGGCGAGGTGCGCTGCGCCAGTGCACCCCAGCTCAGGCCACCGGCCGCCATGCCAGCGGAGAACACCATGATGTACAGCGCCAGTGCACGCGCCCGTACCCACGCTGGCACTGCGGTCTGCGCGGCAATCTGCAGCGACGACAGCACGGTGATCCAGGCAAAGCCATTGATCAGCATCACCAATGGCAGCACGTACCAGCTGCGGGTCAGCGCCAGCCCGACCAGGCTGAGTGCCAGCGACAGCGTGGCCAGCAGCACCAGCAGGTCGCGATCCATCTGCGCGCGCAGCTTCGGCAGCAACAACGCACCACCCACGGCACCGATCCCGATGCAGCCGAGCAGCATGCCGTACTGCCCCGCCCCACCCTGCATCTGGCCGCGTACCACCACCGGCAGCAGTGCATTCATTGCTGCAGCAAAGAAGAAGAAGCCGACCGACTTGATCAACACCGCCTGCAGGCGCCCGGCGCGGCTGGCATAGCGCAGGCCCGCCTTCAGGCCGGCACCGAAGCCTTCCGGCGGCAGGCTGGACTGTTTCGGGTCGCGCTTCCAGCCCCACACCACGAACAGCATTGCGGCAAAGGTGATGGCGTTGAAACCGAAGGCCCAGACCGCGCCGAGCTGGGCGACGATCACACCGCCGATGGCCGGGCCGATCGAGCGCGCGATGTTGATGCCGATCGAGTTCAGCGCCACCGCCGAGGCCAGCAACGGCTGCGGCACCAGTTCGGATACGATCGCGGCCTGCGCCGGCATCGCCATCGCCGCACCGCAGCCCATGCAGAAGGTCAGCAGCACCAGCAACTGCGGGGTCAGCATGTCCATCGCGGTCAGGGCCGCCATCACCGCGGCGACCAGCAGCATCCAGCCCTGGGTGGCCAGCAGGTACCTGCGGCGGTCGACGATGTCGGCCAGGGTGCCGGCGGCCAGTGCCAGCAGCACGATCGGCACCGTGGTGGCCGACTGCACCAGCGCCACCATCAGTGGTGAGCCGGTGCGCTCGGCCATTACCCAGGCGGCGGCCACATCGTTGACCCAGGTGCCGATGTTGCTGGCCAGGATCGCCAGCCAGATCGAGCGGAACATCCGGATTTTCAGCGGGGACCAGGCACCTGCGGCCTGTGCGGGGGGTTGCGACGCGGTTGCGTTCACCATTGCCATGCTCCAACGATCGAGGCGAACAGCGTGTCCTGGCCTCCGGCCTGCTTCAGTGCAGGACCGGCATCGACCCAGGCCAGCTGCAGCTGCCATTGCCAGTGTTCGCTGGCCTGCCAGCGTGTTTCGGATTTGTATTGATTACCGATGCGGCGCGCGCCACCGGCGCTGCCTGGCAACGCCACCAGCGGTGCCGGCGTGGTGTAGACCGCATCGGCACGACGATGCTTCCAGGCCATCTGTACGCCCAGTTCCGTCGTCACCGCGTCGTGCAGGCGCAGGGTCAGGGTCGGCTGGAGGTCCATCAGGTTGGCCGGGGCCAGCAGGCTGGCCTCGCTGAAGTAGGCCGATTTCGGGAACAAGGCGTTGAAGGTTCCCAGGCGGCCGTCATGCAGGTTGCCATCGCCACTGGCGATGTCGGCCTTCAACCCCAACCGCGGCTGCAGCGGCAGGTTCGTCCAGCGCCACCCCGTATCGGTCGCCAGCGTCCAGGCGCGGATATCGAGGGTGCCGGCGGTCGTCCGCAGTTCACCGCCCTGCGCCACCAGCTCGCTGTTCCAGTCCAGTGCACCGGCATGGCCGAACCAGCGCGCGCCCAGAGTGTGCCGACGTTCGGTACCGCTGCCTGCGGCGAAGCGCGCGCCTTCGCGGCGGTAGTCCAGCAGATACAGATCCCACTGTCCCGCGCCCTGTCCCCGCACCGTGGTGGCATAGGCACCCCACAGGTGGGCACCGTGCTCGCCGCGATCATCAAAGGCACCCGGTCGGTTTTCCACTGGCCGCAATGCCATCAGATCAAGCGTACCCAGGCGGCCTTTCCAACCCACACGCGCACCGTCGAACGCCAGGCGAATGTTCGGCCCGTCGCGCACCGACAGCAGCCGTGAACTGCCATAGCCGGCTTCCTGCCGGCCGAGTTGCAGGTGGAAGCCATCGCGCTGCCAGCGCCAGTACGCCTGCTGCACGTCCAGCGCGCTACGGTCGGTACGGCCGGGGCCGCCGGCCTTGCCCCTCTCACCGTGCACACCCAGCTGCAACTTCGCCTGCCAGGTCTCTTCCACATACGTGGCCGAGGCCAGCGCGCGCAGCAGGCCATAGCCATCCTCGCTGCCGCCAATGCCGAACCGGGTCGGGTCGTAGTACAGCCCACGCACACGCAGCGACGCATCCCATTGCAGTTGGCCGTCACCGGCGTCGCTGCAATGACCGCCGTCGCAGGCCTGCACCAGCGACGGTGCGGCCAGCAATGCCAGGCTCAGAACGCGAAGCACGAGCATCCCATCGCGCCCCAGAACGCGGTCAGGTCATCGGTGGGCGCCGCGTGCCGGGCCGCATGACCATGAGCACCGTGAGTGCTGCAGGCTACGCCGTGATGGTGACGATGGGCGGCGGCCAACCCGGTGGCGGTACCGCCGACGTGGTAGCCGCCGAACCGGTTGACCGGCGACCAGTTGGGCATCGCCGGCGGCAGCTGCGGCGCAAGCCCTGCATAGTCGGCGTCGGCATGCACGATGCGGCCACCGACCACGGTCAACACGCTGGTGATGTCGGCGATCTGCGCATCATCCACGCGGAAGAAATCGGCCGAGAGCAGGATGAAATCGGCCAACTGGCCGACCTTCAACGTACCCTTCACTGCTTCGTCGCCGGAGAACCAGGCACTGCCCTGGGTCCACAGGCGCAGCGCCTGCTCGCGTTCGAGCAGGTTCTCATCGCCATACAGGGCCAGCCCGCCGACGGTGCGCCCGGTCACCAGCCAGGACAACGCCACCCACGGGTTGTAGCTGGCCACACGGGTGGCATCGGTTCCAGCACCGACCGGCACGCCTTCGGCCAGCATGCGCTTGACCGGCGGCGTATGCCGCGCGGCCTGCACGCCGTAGCGCTCGACGAAGGCTTCGCCCTGATAGGCCATGCGATGCTGCACGGCGATGCCGCCACCCAGCGCACGGATGCGCTCGATGTTGCGCGGGGTGATGGTTTCGGCGTGATCGATGAACCAGTGCAGGCCATCGAACGGCACCTCGCGGTTGACCTGTTCGTACACATCGAGGATGCGGGTGATGCTCTCGTCGTACGTCGCATGGATGCGGAACGGCCAACGCTTCTCGACCAGCAGCTTCACCACATCGTGCAGTTCCGGCTCCAGCTCCGGCGGCAGTTCCGGGCGCGGCTCGTTGAACAACTCGAAGTCGGCCGCGGAGAACACCAGCATCTCGCCGGCACCGTTGTGGCGCAGCAGGTCATCACCCTGCCGCGGCTGCAGCATCTCGCTCCATCCGCGGAAGTCATCCACTTCCTTGCCCTTGTTCTGGGTGAACAGGTTGTAGGCGATGCGCACGGTCAGCTGGTCATCGCGGTGCAGCTGCTCGATGACCTGGTAGTCCTCGGGGTAGTTCTGGAAACCACCGCCGGCGTCGATCACCGAGGTGATGCCGAGACGGTTCAACTCACGCATGAAATGACGGGTGGAATTGGCCTGGTACTCGATCGGCAGCTTCGGACCCTTGGCCAGGGTCGCGTACAGGATCAGCGCGTTGGGCTTGGCCAGCAGCAGCCCGGTCGGGTTGCCGAGCGAATCACGCACGATCTGCCCGCCCGGCGGATCCGGGGTGTCCTTGGTATAGCCACAGGCACGCAGTGCGGCGCGGTTGAGCAGCGCCCGGTCGTACAGGTGCAGCAGGAACACCGGCGTGTCCGGCGCGATATCGTTGAGCTCCTGCAGCGTGGGCAGGCGCTTCTCGTTGAACTGGGTGGCGGTGAAACCACCGACCACGCGCACCCACTGCGGTGCAGGCGTGCGGTCGACCTGCGCCTTCAGCATGTCCAAGGCATCGCCCAGCGAACGCAGGCCGTCCCAGCGCAGTTCCAGGTTGTAGTTCAGGCCACCACGTATCAGGTGGGTATGGCTGTCGTTGAGGCCGGGCAGCAGGCGCCGGCCCTGGGCGTCGATCAGGGTCGCTTCATTGCCCCAGCCACGCATGATCTCCTCGTCGCTGCCGACGGCAACGATGCGCCCTTCCTGCACGGCCAGCGCCTGTGCATGCGGCTGCTGTGGGTCAAGGGTGGTGATGCGGGCATTGCGGATGACCAGCGTGCTCATGCGACGCTCCTTGGAAGTGGAATCGAGTGCGGCACCGGCACGGCCGGCCAGACCCAGCGCCACCGCGGCGCTGCCGGCCAGCACCACGTTGCGGCGGCCGTGATCGAGTGGATCGTGACTCATGCGAGATCTCCCGGAAGGCGTTGGCCGTCCAGTGCCCAGGCGCCGGGCCCGGTCAGCGCGAGGGCCAGCAGTACCGTGGTCCACATCAACGGGTACTCACTGCCACCGCGCATCCAGAACCAGCCCTTGGGCAGGGCCAACAGAACGGTGAAGCCGATGAAGGCCGCCGCTGCAAGCGCGGCGACGCGGGTCTGCCAGCCCAGCAGCACGGCCAGCCCTGACAGCACCTGCAGCAGGGCCAGCAGCAGCGGCAGCGGTGCCACCGCTGGCAGGCCGAAACCGCGCAGTTCGGTGGCGAAGCCGGCCAGCCCAGGACCGCCGAACCAACCGAACAGCTTGCCCAGCGCGTGTGGCAGCAGGAATCCCCCGGCTGCCACGCGCAGCATCAGCAGGGCCAGGTCGAGGCCATGGCCAGCCAGCATGCTCAGTGCCCGCCTTCCTGCGCGCCGAACATGCGCTTGGCGTACTGGATGCCGATGCCATAGCCACCGGCGTGGTCGCGGGCGATGCCGGTGGTCAGCTCGTAGGTCTCGCCACGCGCCCAGTCACGCTGCAGCTCCAACAGGTACTGCACGCTGGTCATCGGCACTGCACCGGCCTGCACCATGCGGGTGATCGCACGCTCGTGGGCTTCTTCGCTGACATCGCCGCAGGCATCGGTGATCACATACACCTCGAAACCCTGCGCCAGCGCCGACAGCGCCGGGCCGACGATGCAGACGCTGGTCCACAGGCCGGCAACGACCAGGCGACGCTTGCCGATGCGGTTGATCTCATCGATCACCGGCTGGTCTTCCCAGGTGTTCATCGAGGTGCGGTCGAACACCGTCTGGCCCGGGAAGATCTCCGGCAGTTCCGGGAACATCGGGCCGGAGAACGACGCTTCGGCGACGGTGGTCAGCAGCACCGGCACGTTGAAGCCCTTGGCGCCCTTGCTGATCAACGACACGTTGTTGCGCAGCGCGGAGATATCGATGGTGTGGGTGGCGAATGCCATCTGCGACTGGAAGTCGATCAGCACCAGGGCATGGTCGGTGGGCGACAACAGGGCCGGGGCGGGCGTGGCGGTGGCAAGGCTCATGGTTGGACTCCGTTGGAAACACGATCAGGGGGAAGCAACAGGGCCGCATCGCCGGCCAGGTACTGGCCGGGGCTGCAGCCGGTTTCGGCGCGGAAGCTGCGGACGAAATGGCTCTGGTCGAAGAAGCCCAGCTGCTGCGCCAGGCAGGACATCGGCAGCTGCGCGACCGGCAACAACTGGCGCGCACGTTCGATGCGACGACGGCGCACGTAGCGCAGCGGGCTTGCACCGGTACCGGTCCGGAACAGGCGCACCAGATGGAAGCGGCTGACGCAGGCGGCTGCGGCCAGCTCGGTCACCCGCAGCGGCTGCGACAGGTGCTCATCGACATAGCGCAGGGCGCGCTGCAATGCGGCGGCCTGCTGCGGTGCCAGCGCCACGGCGGGCGGATCGGGCGAAAAGACGGTGGCCATGCGGGACGCCGCGAGGGGGTGCCCCATGGTGCGTGGCCGCCGCACGATGCCCTACCCCCGTCGGTCGAGGCCAGCACCTACCCGAATGGGGGAGGCCGACGCCCGAGCAGGCGACGACCGAACAACCGCGCATCCAGTGAATAGGCGCCAGGGCCCAACATCAACAGCGCCAAGGGCAGCACCACCTGTGACCACGGCGCCTGCTGCGCGAGCAGGCCCACGGCCGCCATCAGCACGGCCAGTGGCGTCAACACACCCAGCGTGAGCATCGGCACTGCCAGCAGGCACAGCGCCGACCACCCGCCCGCATGCGTGCCGGGCGTGCACAGTGCCGCGGACAGGCACAGCCGCAGCCACAGCAGGCCGATGCCCGGCCCGCGGTCGGGGAACATCACGAACAGGCGCTGCATGGCCGGGCTCCACAGGGCATGCCGGCGTGATAACCGACCGCGGCGGCGACCGCCTACCCCGTTCGGGTCACCCCGGACTGCCCCGCACCTGCCAGAATGCGCGCCATGCGTGGCCGCCCCTTCCCGTTCCTGCGTCGCCTGCCGACGCTGCTGACGTGCCTGCTGCTGTGGACCGCCCTGCCCGCTTTTGCCGTGCAGCGCCCGCCGGTGAGCGGCGGGCTGCCCGGTTACGAGCACACCGCGTGGCGGGTCGGCCAGGGTGCACCCGGCGATATCTGGGACATCACCCAGGACCGCGACGGCCTGCTGTGGCTGGCCACCGGCTCGGGCCTGTACCGCTTTGATGGCCGTCGCTTCGAACGGCAGGCAGCGCCCGTCGGCAGCCAGTTCCCGTCCACCAACATGGTCACGCTGGCGCATGCCGCCGACGGTGCCCTGTGGATCGGCTACTTCCAGGCCGGCATCAGCCGGTTCGCACAGGGGAGGCTGCACAACTACGGCCGCGAGCAGGGGGTGCCGGTCGGCGTGGTCCCACGCTTCAGCCAGGATCGCCAGGGCCAGCTGTGGGCGGCGATCAATGGCGGGCTGCGCCGCTTTAATGGACAGCGCTGGCAGCCACTGCCGGCCGCAGCCGGCCTGCCCGAACGCCGTGTGCAGTGGGTGCTGCACGACAGCCGGGGCAGGTTCTGGGTGCTGGCCGACCTGAAGATCTGGATGCGTGCGGCCGGCCAGACCACGTTCGAGGACACCGGCATCGCGGTCTCGCAGATGGCAACGCTGGCCGAAAGCCCGCAGGGTGAAGTGTGGTTGGCCGACCGGGTGCGCGGCACCTCACCCCTGGCCAACGCGCAGGGCCTGTTGGCGGCCAGCGAACGTGAAGCGCGGCGTCTTCCGGAACTGGTTGCTGCACGCCTGCAGTTCACTGCCGATGGCGCGCTGTGGGCCACGATGAGCCCGCACGGCGGCGTCGCCCGCATCACCTTCGACGGCAGCCGCGCCGTGCGCATGGAGCGTTTCGATTCGCCGCACGGGCTGACCGCCACCTCGGCGGTGCCGATCATCGCCGACCGCGAAGGCAATCTCTGGGTCGGCACCAATCTCGGCCTCAACCGCTTCCGCGCACGCAGCGTGCACACCCTGGCAGTGGGCCCGAGTGATCCCTACCGCTCGCTGGTGCGGGCCAGCGATGGCCGCGTGTATGGCTATGGCGAAGACCTCAAACCCTACGATCTGCGGCGCACTCTGCTGGATGGCAGTGCCCCGCAGCTGCAGGCCGCCGCGCGCCAGGCACCCACGCCGATCTGGCAGTTCGATTGGGTCAATCTTGCGCGCACGGTCGCCGGCCACACCTCGTTGATCCCGCTGCCGGCCCCGTTCACCGGGCAACCGCTGCACGCCCTGCTGTTCCCCGACGACGCGCAGGCCTGGGTATGCACGGGTGAACGCGGCGTCCTGCACTACCTGCATGGCCAATGGCAGCGCGAGGTCCGCCTGCCCGAGCAGGCCTGCTCATCGCTGGCGCTGGATGCCCATGGCCAGCTGCTGCTCGGCTATGCCGACGGCCGCCTGCGCCGGATGAGCGCGGGCCACATCGAGAGCTTCGATGCCAGCCAGGGCCTGTCGGTCGGGCCGATCACCGCAATGCTGCATCACCAGGACCTGCTGCTGGTCGCCGGCGAAGCCGGTCTGGCTGCGCGCGTTGGCAACGGTCGTTTCGTTCCGGTGCGAACCGACATGGCCGGTGTACTGGAAGGCATCACCGGCATGGTGGCCGATCCGAACGGACACCTCTGGTTCAATGGCAGCCGTGGCCTGGTCCGGCTGGGGAGCGATCAGCTGCGACGGACGCTGCGGACCGGGCTGCCGGTGACGCCACGCCTGTTCGATGCGGTGGATGGCATGCCGGGCATCGCCCTGCAGAGCGGACCGATCGCCACCGCCACGCTGGCCGATGACGGACTGCTGTGGCTGGCCACCAACCAGGGCCTGGCCTGGCTGGACACCACCCGCTCGCACGTCAACACCATGGCGCCCAGCGTGCGCATCGGCGAAGTGCTGTATGGCAGTGAGCACGAGCCACTGCGCGATGGCCTGCGCCTTCCGGCCGGCACCAGCCAATTGCAGATCGATTACGTGGCGCTGTCGCTGGCGCGCCCGGAGCGCAACCGCTACCGCTATCGCCTGTCCAACGTCGACGACGGCTGGCAGGATGCCGGCAGCAGCACCCGCGCGTATTACACCAACCTCGCTCCGGGCAACTACCGGTTCGACGTGGAAGCCGCCAACGAGGACGGCATCTGGAGCACTGCACCGGCCAGTCGCGGCTTCCGCATCGCCCCCACCTTCATGCAGACGGTGTGGTTCAAGCTGCTGTGTGCGGCCGCGATCCTCGCACTGCTGGTGATGGCGGTGCGCATCCGCAGCGGGCAGCTGGCCGCGCTGTTCCGCGCGCGCCTGCAGGAACGCAATGGCGAACGCGAACGCATCGCACGCGACCTGCACGACACCCTGCTGCAGGGCAGCCAGGGCCTGATCCTGCGCCTGCACGCGATCAGCCAGTCGCCGCAGACCCCGGAGCAGGTACGCGGCCAGCTGGAATCGGCGATGCAACTGGCCGAGCGCAACCTGGCCGAGGGCCGCGAGCGGGTCAATGCCCTGCGTGAGGGACCGTTCGCTGGCCGCGACCTCGCTTCGGCACTGGCCGATGTGCACGCCGAGTACGCCGGGCATGGCACCAACCCACTGCGCCTGACCGTGGAAGGTGCAACGCCACCGCTGCAGGCCGACGCGGCCGAAGAAGTGTTCCTGATCGGGCGTGAGGCGATCCGCAATGCGTTGCGTCACGCCAACGCCAGCGCCATCGAAGTGGAGCTGTCCTACGGCACGCGGTGCTTCCTGCTGCACGTGCGCGACGATGGCGTCGGCATCGCCGACGACAATGCCGGCCATGGTCATTGGGGCCTGCAGGGCATGCGTGAGCGCGCGCAGCGCCTCGGTGCGGAACTACAGCTGTGGACCCGCGCCGGACTGGGAACCGAAGTCGCGCTGGCGGTTCCCGCCCGGCGCCTGTATCACCGCCGCCCATCGCGCTGGCGCTGGCCCTGGAGTAAAGCAAACCATGACTGAGTCCCCTGCCCTGATCGGCGTGCTGGTGGTCGACGACCACCCGCTGCTGCGTGACGGCCTGGCGGCGCTGCTGGGCGCACAACCCGATCTGCGCCTGCTCGGCGAAGCCGCCGATGGCGAGGAAGCCATCGCCTGCTACCAGCGGCTGCAGCCCGACGTGGTGCTGATGGACCTGCAGATGCCACGGCTGGATGGTGTGGAAGCGATCGTGCGGATCCGCGCGATGGACCCGCGCGCGCGCATCATCGTGCTGACCACCTACCGTGGTGACGTACGCGCGGTCCGCGCGCTGCAGGCCGGCGCCAGCGCCTATCTGCTGAAGGACATGCTGCGCCATGAGCTGGTCGATACGATCCGCATGGTCGCTGGCGGCCGCCGCGCACCGATTCCCCCGGCGGTGGCGGCCAGCATCGCCGCGCATGTGGTGGAAGACCGGTTGTCGCCGCGCGAAACCGAGGTACTGAGGCATGTAGCCGGCGGCCTGTCGAACAAGCGCATCGGCGAGCGCATGCAGATTTCCGAGCAGACGGTGAAGGCGCACATGAAGAGCCTGATGGACAAGCTGGGCGTGGGTGATCGCACGCATGCGGTGACCCAGGCGCTGCGGCGCGGGATCATCAGCCTGGACGACAGCGGTCACGATTAGGGGTTGTTCGGCAGGGCTTGCAGCCCTGCACCCGCGGTAGTGCCGGCCGCTGGCCGGCAACCTCAGGAGCAACAACAGCAACAGCGGGCTTTCCATGGGATGGCGGGGTGGTGCCGGAGTGCGGGGACGCTGCAAGTCCCCCTCCGGGGCCCGGCCCAGCCGCTGGCGGCTGTGCGTTCGGGCGCTTGCGAAGCCGTGCTTCGCAAGCAAAGCGCCCTCACCCATGTAAGCTCGGTCGCCGCATCCATGCGGCTCACGCCCCCTCAACCGGACCCACCCCGCCTTCGACAGTTGGCCGCGATCTGCTGGATCTCGCTGGGAAACTGATCGGAACCGGCTTTTGTAGAGTCGAGCCATGCTCGACTGCTCTTTCCCCACAAACGCAAAACGCCCACCAAGGGGCGGGCGCTCTGCTTTCAAATCAACAACCTGGCCCGACTCAGGGCAGGCAGCGCACCTCGGCCTGCAGCGCGCCGCGCCGCAGGCATTCGCCGAACAGGCTGCCCTGCCGGCTCGGCAGGGACTGGATGTTCTCCAACGCCCCCGCTCCCGCCCGGCACGTCCGCGAGGCCAGGGCCTGCAGATCGTCCTCCAGCTGTGCGCGGTCGATCGCATGGCAGCGATCAACCGCCAGCCGGTACTGCGCCGGCCCGATCCGCGTGCTGTGCAGCGCCGGGTCGCTCTGGCAGCCCGCCAGCAGAAGCACGCTCAGCACTCCTGCGGCGGCAGGCTTCACACCATCGCCTTGGACTGCTCCAGCTCCACCAGAAGGGTGCTGGCCAGTTCGTCGCGCGACACTTCGAACTGCTGCTCGCGCAGCAGGTCCTTCACCGCAACCACACCGCGCGCCAGTTCATCCTCACCCGCCAGCACCACGAAGCGGATGCCTGCCTTGGCCGCGTACTGGAACTGCTTGCCGATCTTCTTCGGCTCCATCTGCACTTCGGTGTTGATGCCACCGGCACGCAGGCGGCGGGCAATGTCCAGCGACTGCGGCATGCCCTGCTCGTCCATCAGTGCAACCAGCGCCTGTACGCTGCTGGCTTCGATGCCGTCGATCAGGCCGGCCTCACGCAGCTGCCAGAACAGGCGCGACAGGCCGATGGAGATACCGACGCCCGGCAGCTTCGACTTGCTGTAGTGGCTGGCCAGGTCTTCGTAGCGGCCGCCCGAGCAGATCGAGCCGATCTGCGGGTGGTCGGTCAGCGTGGTCTCGTAGACGGTGCCGGTGTAGTAATCCAGACCGCGCGCGATGGAGAAGTTCAGGCAGTAAGCGGTTTCCGGCACGCCCAGCGCCTGCACCAGCTGCAGCACTTCGCGCAGTTCGGCGACGCCGGTGCGCAGGATCTCCGAAGAACCGGCGTCGGCTTCCAGCGTCGCCAGCTGCGCCAGCGCATCGGCATGGCTCTGCGAACGCACGGCGACGAACGCCAGAATCTTCTCGACCTGTTCTGCCGGGATGTTGAAGCCCTCGCCCACCAGCGTCTCGCGCACATAATCGGCGCCGCGCTTGTCCAGCTTGTCCACTTCGCGCAGCACCGCCAGCTGGCGCTCGCCTTCGGCCACGCCCAGGCTCTCGAAGAAGCCGCGCATCAGCTTGCGGTTGTTCAACTGGATACTGAAATCACCGATGCGCAGTTCAGAGAACACCGCTTGGATGACCGCCAGCACTTCGGCGTCGTACCGCACGCTCAGGCTGTCCTTGCCGATCACATCGATGTCGCACTGGTAGAACTCGCGGAACCGGCCGCGCTGGGCGCGCTCGCCGCGGTAGACGCGCTGCATCTGGTAGCGGCGGAACGGGAAGGTCAGTTCGTGTTCGTGCTCGGCCACGTAGCGCGCCAGCGGCACGGTCAGGTCGAAGCGCAGCGCCATTTCCGGCAGCGAGCGATCGCCCGACTCGGCCGCGTTCGCCAGCGCCCCGGTGGACTGCACGAAGTACACCTGGCGCTCGGTCTCGCCACCGGACTTGGTCAGCAGCACGTCGGACAGCTCGAACACCGGCGTCTCCACCGGCAGGAACCCGAAGCGCTCGTAGTTGCGGCGGATGACGTCCAGCATGCGCTGGAACGCAATCTGCTCGCGCGGCAGCAGTTCAAGGGTGCCGGGCGGGGTACGGGGCTTGATCACGGGCGGAACTCCTGCTGGAACGGGACGTGGGAGGGGGCGACATTCTAGCGCCCCCGCCTCGGGCAGGGTCGAACGGCCGCTTGAAGTATCATAAGGCCCTCCCCGCCCGCGATACGCCCCCCCGCAACATGTCACGGCCTTCCGGCGCTCCGCCCGCCACCAACGATCCCGCCTCGCCGTCCTGCACCACGCTGGACTGCCTGCACTGCTCGGTTCGCCACCTTGCGGTGTGCTCGGCGCTGTCGCCCGATGAAGTGCAGGCGCTGGAGCAGGTCACCGTCTCGCAGCAGGTCAGCATGGGCAGCACGCTGGCCCGCACCGGTGAAGAGCGCGACCATGTCTATACATTGACCGGCGGCGCACTGCGGCTGGTGCGCACCCTGGCCGACGGCCGCCGCCAGATCAACGGCTTCGTGCTGCCCGGCGACTACCTGGGCCTGAGCGGCAGCGACCACCATCGCTACGACATCGAGGCCATCGCCGACAGCCGCGTCTGCCGCGTCGCGCTGCCACAGATGAAGGCACTGCGCAGCCGTTTCCCGCACCTGGAGCGCAAGCTGCTGCAGCGTGCCTGCCAGGAACTGGATGCCGCGCAGGACGCCGCGCTGGCACTGGCGCGCCTGCAGCCGGCCGAGAAGCTGGCCGATTTCCTGCTGCGCCTGGCCGCGCGCGAGGCCAAGCTGGGCGGCGACGGCCTGCGCGTATCGCTGCCGATGGGCCGCGGCGATATCGCCGACCATCTGGGCCTGACCATGGAAACGGTCAGCCGTACCTTCACCAAGCTGCGCCAGCAGGGGTTGATCGCCTTGCCCCACCTGAACGTGGTGGAGATCCTCGACGAGGATGGGCTGCGTACGCTGGCCGGTGAAGGGTTGATCTGACCGCATCGCGGTTCATGGGGTTGGCGGGCCCACGCCCGCCCAAACAAAAAAAAAAACAAAAGGATAGTAGGGCGCCAAGCCGCCAACCCCA
>NZ_JBDJKU010000013.1:0-75212 GCF_039673015.1 Stenotrophomonas sp. TWI1409 | reverse complement strand
CCCCCCTGGCGGCCGCCCGCGTGAGTCGGGGCCGGACTGGCCGCCGCCCCGCGTCCGCCCCCCCCGCCCCGCCAAACCCATGAACCGCGTTCCGCGACCAACCACGAGGGGCTCAGCCGTTCGCCGCCGCAAACACCGGTCGCGTCAGGTTGTCCGCCTCGCCCTCAGTGCAAAGCACTTCGTCTTCGATGCGGATGCCGCCATACGGACGGAAGAAGTCCACGCGCTCCCAGTTGATCGCATCGCCATGGCCGGCATCCTTCACTTCATTCAACAGCATGTCGATGAAGTACAGGCCCGGTTCGATGGTCACCACCATGCCCGGTTCCAGCACGCGGGTCAGGCGCAGGTACGGGTGGCCCGCCGGGCGCTCGATGCGGCCACCCTCGTCGCTGGCCGCGAAACCGGCCACGTCGTGCACCTGCAGGCCGATCAGGTGACCGATGCCATGCGGGAAGAACGCGGCGCTGACGCCGGTTTCCACTGCGGTCTGCGGCGAGACCTTGATCACGCCGAAGTCCTTCAGCACGCCCATCAGCGAAAGATGTGCGTCCACGTGCAGCTGCTTGTAGTCGAAGCCCGGGCGCACCGCTGCGCACATCTGCTGCTGGGCACCGTCGACGGCGGCGATCATCGCGGCGAACTCGTCGTGGCCCTGCGCGGCGTAGGTGCGGGTGATGTCGCTGGCGTAGCCGTGCGCGCTGGCACCAGCATCGATCAGGAAGCTGCGCAGCGGCTGCGGCGCCTTGCGGCCCAGCTCGGTGTAATGCAGCACGGCGGCATGTTCGTTCAACGCCACGATGTTGCCGTAGGGCAGCTCGTTGGCGTCCTGGCCGACGGCCTGGCAGTACGCCATATGGATGCTGAACTCGTCGGCGCCGTTGCGGAACGCGGCTTCGGCGGCACGGTGGCCGCGCACGCCCAGCACCTGCGCCTGGCGCATCAGCGCGATTTCATACGGCGTCTTGCTGCCGCGGTGCCATTCCAGGTAGTTCACCACCGGCGCCGGGTTGTTCGGCACGTAGTTGCCCAGCGTGCTCTGCGGCTCGCCGAGGATCGCGCAGCGCGACGGGTCGGCCGGCAGCAGGGCCAGCGCCTCTTCGGGCTTGCGGATGATGTGGATGTCGAAGTGCTCCACCCACCAGCCACTCGGTGCGTCCGGTACCACGTGCCAGTAATCGAACGGCTGGTGGAAGATCACCGCCGGACGCTTGCCGGGGGTGAACACGATCCAGCTGTTGGGCACGCGGGTCAGCGGCAGCCAGGCCTTGAACTGCGGATTCACCGCATACGGGTAGTCGCGGTCGTCGAACACCTGGTAGTGCAGGGTGCCGCTGGGCACCACCAGGTGATCGAAGCCGCCGCGGGCCAGCGCCTGTTCGGCGCGTCGGCACAGCACGGCCAGGTGGTCGGGATACAGGGCGCCGGGGTCTTGCTGGATCATTGCGGTGGCTCGACACGGAAAACGGCCCTAGATTCTGCCGCATACCGCGAAAAACCGCTGTGCCGGAACCGGCACTCAGACCGTCGAAACCGGTCCCTCGTCGCTGTCCTCGCCCACCCACTGGCGCAGCAGCTGCCGATGTTCGCGTGACAGGGTCAGGAAGCGGAAGCCGGTCCAGCTCTGGCCGGGAACGTGTGCGGGCTCGCTCCACAGCAGGTGCACGCCCACGTCGATGGCCTGCTGGCGGCCATCACCCAGCGGCAACGGGAAGCGCAGCTGGTACAGCGCATCCTCGCGCAGCGGCACGCTGGCCAGCATCAGCATGCCGGTTTCGGAGACATTGCCGAGGCGCCCGACCACGCACTCGCGCATCTGGTCGGTGACCGGCACCAGGTCCGAGACCTGGCGGCGCGGCGCGCGGCGGGTGTCCTGCGGCGGTACGGCTTTCATGCGGGGGTCTCCTGTGCGCGGCCCGCGGCCAGTGCGCGCAGCGCACCAAGGCTGGCTTCCCAGGCACGGTCGACCAGCCGGCCCTTGTCTTCGGTGACCAGTTGCGCGCGCCCGGCACTGATCTGCCGTGCCAGCGTATCCAGGTCGGTATCGGTGATCTTCTGCCCGCGTGGATTGACGAACAGGGCGTGGCCGGTCAGCAGGCTGTACCAGGACAGGCGCTGGCGGCGCAGCGTGCCATCACCGGTATCGATGTCGAACCAGCTGCCGAACGGCAGCGTGGACAGTTGCTGGTAGGCGGCTTCTTCGGCACTGCTGCGGGGCGTTGCAGGCGCTGTGCCGGTGGGCGCGCCGGCGTGTTCGCCCAGGCGCGCACGTGCCTTCAGGCGGGCACTGAGTTCGGTACGCGAGGTGCTTTCATCCTCGCCGCCGGGCGTGGCCAGCCTGCGCGCGACGGCGGCGGCTTCCTCGGCGTGGTAGCCGACCTGCAGCAGTGCGGCCTCCACGTCCGCTGCCAACGCGGTATCGGTGCCGCCGGGGGCGTCGATGGCCTGTGCGGTGATGGCAGCGATGCGCTCGGTCTGTTGCAGTCGTTCCTGCCACTGTGGCGAATCATCGCCATGGCGCAGGCGGGTGAGGGTCAGTGCATCGGCCCAGGCCTGGCGCAACAGGGTCTGTACGAAGCGCGGTGGCGACTGCGTGTCGCAGCACTGGTCGATCTGTGCGGTGGCCTGGCGACGGGCCAGTTCCAATCGTTCCTTGCCGCGCGCGGCTTCCACGTGGCGGCGCTCGGCCAGTTCGGCACGATGGGCCGCCGCGCGCTGGTGCTGCTGCACGTCTTCGTTGGCGGCGGCAAAGGCCTCCGGTACGCGCGCATCCTGCCCCAGCAGGCCCTGCACGCTCTGCGCCATGCGCTGCAGCAGCTGTGGGTCGACGTCATCGTCGCCCAGCCAGTTGGCGCCGACTTCGGCGATCTGGTTGAGCAGCTCGCGCGCCGGGTGCTCGTCACGTACGAAGAAGCCCGGATCGGCCATTGCCGCACGTGCCAGGGGCACCTGCAGGCGGGCCAGCAGGGCGGCCGGCACCGGATCGGGACGCTGCTGCTGTTGCACCTGCTGCATCAGCATGCGCAGCAGGTCCAGGTTGTCCCGATCGTGACTGCCCAGCTGGGCCTGCGCACCATGCTCGCTGCGCAGCTGCGCGACCACGGCGGCCTGCAGGTCGGCCACGCCGGTTGCCGCGCTGGACTGAGCCTGCAGACGCGCGAGTACCGCGTCGACTGCCGCACTGGGCACTGCGCCGCTGTCCGCCGGGGCAGGGCTGGCGTGCCGGGCCTGCTGCAGCAGCTCATGCAAAGCACTGCCGGTGGATGTGGTCACGCCCGGCGTGGCGGGGCCGGCTGCACCACCCTCGTGGAAGGCGTCCTGTACCAGGCTGGACCAGGAGCCGGCCGGTGCCGAACCGTTCCAGCCGGTCAGTGGGGCCGCGCTGCGCTTGGCCGGCTGCGTGGTGCGGCCGCCACCCACCGACTGGGTGATGATCCGCCGCGTGCTCGACGAGCGTGCCAGGTAGGGGGTGTAGACCAGCCCCGGCAGTACGCCGGACTGGGCCAGCAGGGCATTGGCACGGTCAAGGATATCGCCCAGCCGTTCCAGCACCTGTCGTTCGAAACTGCGATACAGCGCCAGCTGTACCTCGACGCTCAGCGCGTCCTGTTCGGCAATCCGGCGCACCATCGCGCACAGTGCCTGCGGCGCCAGCGGCAGGGTGTCGGCCTCGAAGGCCGGCGCCGCCGCCAGTACCCCCAGGCGTTGGCCGAGCAGGTTCAGTGTGTTGGTTGACCGCAGGGTTTCGCGCCGCACCATCTCGGTCAGCAGCAGGTCGCGATCCACTTCGTGCTCATCAACCAGCGACAGCCCGAGCATGCCCGGCAGCGCTGGCGGCGTAGCACTGGTGCTGACACCGTTGGCCGGTTCGCGCAACCGTGCGAGGGCGTCGGCAACGGCATCGAGCATGCGGTCGGCGAAGTGGCCAGCGAAGGCGTGCAGCTGTCCACGCTGGGCCATCAGTTCGGCCTGCTGCTGCGGATTGCGTGCGCGATCGGCGTCGTGCAGCAGGGTCTGCTCCAGCGCTTCGACAGTCAGGATCAGGGGCGCGGCCAGCGTCTGCCGGCACAGGCCGATCAGCGCGCCCAGCAGCTCACGTACCCGCGGTGGCAGGTCGCTGGCGGCCAGGCGGTTCTTGTCGGCAGGAGTGATGGAAAAGACAGCTGACATCGGCAGGCGGTATCCGGATTCCCGCGGATCGATCTGGTGAATCTACCGTGTCGGCCGCTGTCGGCGCTACTTTAGGGCGAATGTGCATCCCGTTCGCCAGGCATGGCCCGACCGATGAACGGTAGTGCCGGCCGCTGGCCGGCAATCCGCGCCGATCGAGCTGCCGGCCAGCGGCCGGCACTACCCGCTACTGCAAGACGCTCACTCCTCCAGGAACAGGCTCACCACATCGTTGGTGAAGCGGCGGCCCAGTTCGGTCGGCTGCACATGGCCATCGGTCACGTCCAGCCAGCCGTGCTGCACGGCCTCGGCCAACGGTGCATCCAGCACGCTGCGCGACAGCCCGGTACGCGACTCGAAATCGCGCAGGCCGAAGCCTTCGTGCAGGCGCAGCAGATTCAGCATGTACTCGAAGGGCAGGCGCTCAGGAGCGATTACATCGTCACCCCCGAACGAGGCCGGGGTGCCCGCGCTGTCCAGATAAGCCTGCGGATGCTTCAGCTTCCAGCGTCGCAGCACGTGTTCCTCTGCACCGGAGCTGATCTTGCCGTGCGCGCCGGCACCGATGCCCAGGTAATCGCCGAAGCGCCAGTAGTTCAGGTTGTGCGCGCTCTGCCGGCCAGGGCGTGCGTAGGCGCTCACCTCGTACTGGCCGAAGCCTGCCTGCGCCAGCAGGGCCTGGCAGTGTTCCTGCATGTCCCAGGCGTTGTCTTCATCGGGAATGCCCTGCGGCGGCCGCGCGAAGAACACCGTGTTCGGTTCCAGGGTCAGCTGGTAGTGCGAGATATGCGCCGGCTGCAGCGCGAACGCACGTTCCAGATCGGCCTCGGCACCGGCCAGGGTCTGTTCCGGCAGCGCGTACATCAGGTCGATGTTGAAGTTGTCGTAGCCCGCGTCCTGCGCCATCTTCACCGCGCGCTCGGCTTCGCCACTGTCGTGGATGCGGCCCAGGCGCTTGAGCATGGCGTCGTCGAAACTCTGGATGCCGAAGCTGAGGCGGTTCACGCCGGCTGCGCGGTAGCGGTCGAAACGGCCATGCTCGGCCGTGCCCGGGTTGGTTTCCAGGGTGATTTCGGCGTTGGGCGCGAAGCGCAGGCGCGCGCTGGCCTGCTGCAGGAAGCGGTCGATCGCTTCCGGCGGGAACAGGCTGGGCGTGCCGCCACCGAAGAACACGCTGTGCACCACCCGGCCCCAGACCAGCGGCAGGTCCTGGTCCAGGTCGCGCAGCAGCGCATCGATGTAGGCATCGAACGGCAGTTCGCCCTTGGCCTGGTGCGAATTGAAATCGCAGTACGGGCACTTGCGCACGCACCACGGCAGGTGCACGTACAGCGACAGCGGTGGCGGTACCAGCCGCGGCGAGGTGTCGTGGTCAGCGGAGCAGGCTTCGCCGGGCAGGTGGTTGCAGTGGTCGTGGGCGTGCGGCATGGGCTTCATCGGTAGTGCCGGCCGCTGGCCAGCTTCCCTGGTTCGATCGGGTGGCGTCAGTACAGCGTCGCCAGCTGCTGCTTGAGCTGTTGCAGGGCAATGGCACGGTGGCTGATGGCGTTTTTCAGGGCCGGCTCCATCTCCGCGGCGGTCAGGCCGTGGGTGGTGTCAAGGAACACCGGGTTGTAGCCGAATCCATTCGTGCCGCGCAGTTCACGGATGATCTGGCCCTCCCAGCGACCTTCGCAGATCAGCGGCTGCGGATCGGTGGCGTGGCGCAGCAGCACGATCACCGCATAGAAGCGGGCGCCGCGCTGGCCATCGGGAACGTCGGCCATCGCCTCCAGCAGCTTGGCGTTGTTGGCCGCGGCATTGGTCGGGTGGCCGGCATAGCGCGCGCTGTACAGGCCCGGTGCACCGCCGAGGGCATCGACGATCAGGCCCGAATCATCGGCCAGCGCCGGCAGGCCGGTCGCTTCGCAGGCCGCGCGCGCCTTCAGCAGCGCGTTCTCGACGAAGGTCAGGCCGGTCTCTTCCACGTCGCCCAGGCCCAGCTCGGCGGCCGAGGTGATCTGCAGCGGCAGGTCGGCGAGGATCTCCTGCATCTCCACCAGCTTGCCGGCGTTGTGGCTGGCCAGTACCAGTTTCTTCATTGACGGGGCTCCAGCAGGTCCCAGGTGTTGCCATACAGATCGCTGAATACCGCGACCGTTGCATAGGGTTCTTCGCGCGGCGCTTCCAGGAACTCGACCCCGGCGGCCAGCATCGCCGTGTGGTCGCGGTGGAAGTCGTCGGTGTTGAGGAAGAAGGCGACGCGGCCACCGGTCTGGTTGCCGATGCGGCTGCGCTGTTCCTCGTCGCTGGCGCGGGCCAGCAGCAGGGCGGCAGCGCTGCCGTCGGTCGGCCCCACCACCACCCAGCGCTTGTGGCCCTGGTCGATGTCCTCCAGCAGTGCGAAGCCGAGCTTGCCGGTGTACCAGGCAATGGCTTCGTCATAGTCGGCCACCACCAGGGTGGTCAGGGCGATGCGCCGGTTCATGCCGACAGCGCCGCCTGCTGTGCGTCCAGCAGCTCGCGCACGCCCTTCTCGGCCAGGCCCAGCAGCGCGTCCAGTTCATCGCGGCGGAAGGCATGGCCTTCGGCGGTGCCCTGCAGCTCGATGAAGCCACCGCCGTCGTTCATCACCACGTTCATGTCGGTGTCGCAGTCGCTGTCTTCGGCGTAGTCCAGGTCCAGCACCGGGGTGCCGCGGTAGACGCCCACCGACACCGCTGCCACTGCACCCAGGATCGGGTTGCGCTTGATGTCGCCGCGCTTCATCAGCACATTCACCGCATCGACCAGGGCCACGTAGGCGCCGGTGATGGCGGCGGTGCGGGTGCCGCCGTCGGCCTGCAGCACGTCGCAGTCGAGGGTGATGGTGCGCTCGCCCAGCGCGTTGCGGTCCACGCACGCGCGCAGGCTGCGGCCGATCAGGCGCTGGATCTCCAGGGTGCGGCCGCCCTGCTTGCCACGGGCGGCTTCGCGGTCGCTGCGGGTGTGGGTGGCGCGCGGCAGCATGCCGTACTCGGCGGTCACCCAGCCTTCGCCCTTGCCGCGCAGGAAGCCCGGCACGCGGTTCTCGACGCTGGCGGTGCACAGCACACGGGTTTCACCGAAGCACACCAGCACCGAACCTTCGGCGTGGCGGGTGAAGCCGCGTTGGATGACGACCGGGCGGAGCTGGTCGGGCTGGCGGCCGCTGGGGCGGGAATCGGACATGGTGCGGGTTCCGTAATGGCAAGGGAGTACGCCGCCACGCCCGCGGCCTTCACGGGGCGGGCAAGGGGGCTCTGGTGAGGGCGCTAGGGTACCATTCCCCCTTTGCACGCACCGGACACAATCCATGATTCGAAGCATGACCGCCTACGCCGGCGGCGAGCGGGTCACCCCGTGGGGCACGCTGGGCTGCGAGCTGCGCTCGGTCAACCACCGCTTCCTGGAGGTCGGCACCCGCCTGCCCGAGGAACTGCGGGCGCTCGAGCCGCAGTTGCGCGAGCGTATCGCCGCGCGCCTGAGCCGCGGCAAGCTGGATCTGGTGATGCGCCTGCGCGCGCCGGAAGTGGCCGCCAACCTGCAGGTGGACGAGGCCCTGCTGGGCCAGCTGGGCCGCCTGGCGCACCGCCTGACCTCCGATTTCCCCAATCTGCAGGTCAGCTTCACCGATCTGCTGCAGCTGCCGGGCGTCACCCGTGGCGAGGCCACCGATGCCGCCGCCCTGCAGGTCGAGGCACTGGCCCTGCTGGACCAGGTGCTGGATGGCTTCGTCGAGGCCCGTGAGCGCGAAGGCGGCAAGTTGTCCGCGGCCATCAGCGAGCGCGTGGACGGCATCGAACGCATCGCTACCGAAGTGCGCACCTTGATTCCGGCCATTCGCGACGGCCAGCGCGCCAAGCTGGCCGCCCGCCTGGCTGACCTGCCGCACCCGGTCGACCCCGGCCGCGCCGAGCAGGAGCTGGTGCTGTGGCTGCAGAAGCTGGACGTGGATGAAGAGCTGGACCGCCTCGGCAGCCACATCGTCGAGATCCGCCGCGTGCTCAAGCAGCGCGAGCCGGTCGGTCGCCGCCTGGACTTCCTGCTGCAGGAGTTCAACCGCGAAGCCAACACGCTTGGGTCGAAGTCGGTGGACAGCCGTACGTCCAATGCGGCAGTGGAACTGAAGGTGCTGATCGACCAGATCCGCGAGCAGGTGCAGAACATCGAGTGATGTTGCACGCAGCGCCGTACCGTCGCTTCCGGTGTGAAAAATCAGGCAGTTAGGCAGGGGGGTGCGGTCGCTGCATCCCAAGTGATCCCACGACAGCGCAGGTTGTCTGTGGGATTGAGTGGGGGTTTTTGCCCAGTCGGCCCCTTCCCCGATTTCATTCCCCACAGATCCCCGCACGCCCCGTGGACATTGCGATGGAATCCTCACACCGCTCCGAACTGGTTACCGATGGAGCTCTGCGCGTGTGGCTGCGCACCGGCCCTGCCGACCGCCTGATCTTCGTGGCCAGCCCTTGCGGTACCGCCTTCGGAAAGGCTTCCTGGGTGCTGCGCTTTCGCTTTGTCGGCGCCGCCAGGGAGAAGGTCCTGGGCCGCTATCCGGACCTGTCGTTGGCCTAAGCCCTGGAGAAGGCGCGCAGCGATCGTGCCCTGATCCAGCAGGGCATCAATGTGGCCGCTGCCAAGCGGCTGGCCCGACTGGATGCGCGGCGCGCGCACATCGCCAAGACCGAGCACCGACCGAAGTCCGCCGCACCGAGTACGCCGCTGGAGGTGCAGGCCATCGATCCGCAGCAGGCCAACGTTGGCCAACTCGGACAAGCCTAGCTGGATCGCTACATCGCCCCCGGCTACACGCATCCCGATCGCATCCGGACTGTGCTGGGGAGTGCCCCTCTACCCCCGCGCTGGGCATCACCCGAGCTCGGGGCGTCGTGCCGCTGGACGTGGATCGCCTGCTGGTGGCCACCGTGGCGCGCGGGGTGTCCACCGTGGCCAACGACCTGCTGCGCTATCTGGTACTCCTGTTCAAGCACGCGCTGGTCCTGGGCTGGGCCACCAGCAATCCGGCCGCCAACTTTGGCTTGCGCGATACCGGCGGCCGGGAGCGGGGCCGCTCCCGCTGGCTGCCCCTGCATGAACTGATCAGTCTCCCTCCCGCACAACGCCGCTGATGGCACCCGGACGCCGGGAAGATCCTGGCCGGCCTCATGATGTTGACCTAGTGCGGTCACCCCTCATGAACTTGTCGCTTCGATAACGCTGCGCATAAGTCCTGCAACGAGATGTTTGTTCGTAGGTGTCCCCAGTTCTTCGATGATGACCTTCGGTGTCTTCTTATGAGGGTGGCGAGTTCGTCTGATCCGACGGTGGACAGACCCGCGGACGCCTGCAGTTTCATCGTTCGAGCCGCACTCGCAGTCGCCGGGCACGCTCCTTGAAGGCGGACTCACCCCCTTCCAGGATGTCGCAGACGGCCTGTCGAATGGCGGCCGACTCGAGCCCACCCGACTGGTAGGAGATTTTGGGAAGGCCACCGGTGCCGTCGTGGATGGAGTTGGCGATGATGACTTGGTCCGCATCCGTATTGATGACGAGGTTGGCGTTGTGCGTCACCATGATGACCTGCCGGTTGGACTTGGCGAGCACGAACAAAGAGACCAGCTCGTCAAATACCGACTTCGGATCCAGGTTTTCCTCTGGCTGATCGATGATGAGGGGTCGATCATCGGCTTCGTCCAAAGCCAGATACAGCAGGAGGAGAACAATTCCGCGAGTGCCGGGAGAGAGCTTGCGAATGTCCACCCCGTCGTAGCTGATCTCGTAGCGTACGCGCAGATGGTCCGTGCTAAAGAGCCAGCGGGCGAACTTCTTTGACCATGCGCGGAATTCTTCCTGCTGGTCGCGTGCAAACGGCGCATGGGACAGCAGGTTCTTCAGATGGCTGGCCATGAACGTCGTCATCGCGGCACGAACGTCGGCGGCCGTCCCGTTCTCCCAGACGTCCAGGAACGTACTCTTGGCCACGTTGGTGAATCCGCCGACGCCGTAGAACAGCCCCGCTTTGCGTCGGTCCAGCAAGGATTCCTCAGCCTCGCGGGCCCAGGTCTCCACGTCAGCGATGCGCCGGACCGAGAATCCCAGCTTCCCCAGCGTCCCCGACGACGCGGTGAGTCTGGCCAATAGCGGCGCATACAGCGTTTCCAACGCCACTTGCTCATCAATGATGGCTTGGAAGGCGCGCTCATAGGCGGCATCGCGGTCCGCCTGCAGGTTACGCCGGCGATTGGGAGCGTCTTGAGCATCGGACAGCCTTTGCTCCAATGCCGTGAGCGCCGTCTGCTCTTTGTTGATGCGTTCGGTCAGCGTGGCAAATTGCTTTTGCGTGAGCTGGTCGGCGCTGAAGAGCGCAGAAAGACGCGCCATTTCCGCTTCGATCACCGTGAGCGGAAGAGCGCTCAGGTCGGCATCGGCAGGGATGTAGGCGAGCGCCGGATCCTTGGGCGGCGGCGGAACGCCTTTTAGTTTGGCGATCTCTGCCTCCGCCCATGCGATGTAGCTCTGTAGGTTCTGATCAACGCTTCCCTTGTGTACCAACATGAAGGCGTCCCACTGGGCATCGTCCATGCCGCTGGCCAAGTGACGGGCCCGCAACTGACGCAACATCTCCGGAGCCCCGGTCTTTCGAGTCGCATCAACCTCACTTTGCAGCGTTAGGAATGCACGTCGCTGGTTGCTGAAGGTCTGCACTTTCGTTCGCAGTTCTTGGGCGACGGCGCTTAGCACACCATGGCGCTCAACCTGTTCCTGCGTGCCTTTTAGCGTGAGCCTGCTTCGGTCGACGGTATAGTCGGCAATGACCTTGGCCATCTGCTGGACGCTCGTTGTAAGCGTCGGAACGGAGGCCTCTTTCTCCAGCTCTACGCTGATGGCGTCGGAAAGCTGGGCGATCCCCAGTTCCTCGCGCTGCCGAGTCTGCTTGAGATGCAACGTCCGTTGATCTCGCAGTTCGTTGAAGTCGTTGGCGAAATCTGTCTGGCTCGGGGCGTGGGATTGGAACACGACCCGCTCGATCTCGCGGACCAGACCGTCGGAAGCGCCCGCGGCCGAACAAAGCTCTTCCACGAATTGCTGTGACAGATAGCGCGCCTTGGCGAATGTCACCCCGTTCTCGGAATCATGATGGGAGAGGGGGCGGGTTTGTTCCGCTCCACCTCCCCACGTCAGGGTCGCTTTAGCCTCACCGAGCAAGCTCCTCGCACGGACGAGGAATGAGCTGCTGGCGTTCTCATTGGCATCCCATCCCGCCACCGAAATGGCATCGCATCCTGCAGCGATGATGTCGGCGAGTGCCGTCTTGCCGGAGCCTCGGGCACCGACGATGGCCACCAATCCACTGTTCAAAGGGATTTCGGACGTCTGGAAACACGCCGTATCCTGAATGCGGACGTGAGAAATGACCTGCGATGGCATGGCGGAACGAGGCGGCTCTTCGCCGACGTACGCTCGCCCTTCGGGGTTGATGCAGGCTTGGCGAAGCGCATCAAACTCCAAGGCGCCTTTGATCCAGGAGTAGCGGTTTCCCGCCGGCTGCCCGACGGCATTGAGCGCGTGTGCGTCGCTACCATGAAGGCAGGGTTTGCAGGTGCCGTAGGTGGCAATGATCGCCTCCTTCCCAAGCGCTTTTTGCCCGAGCCAGAATTCGCGCTGCGAAGGGCTGCTCGAGAAGATGATGTGAGAAAACTTCTCAATCTCGCGCCGAATGGTCGTATCAGCGGCCTGGTTGAGGCCGCTCGTGCCATCTCCGGAGGCGCCGGCAACTGCAATCAACACATTCTCTTGCGCCCAGTCGCTTTCCTTGTAGGCCTGCTTCAGCCCCACAAAGCTCACCTTGAACTGAGTAGCGCCATAGCGAAGGGCGGCGTTGTCGTCGACGATGGACTCATCAGCACATTTGCCGAGGCGAATAAGGTCATCGCGGTTGCAGTGGAAGCGATCTCCATAGGCGGCGAAGTCCAGTCGCCCCATGAAGCGCTTGATCTCTTCCAGGTGGTTGGAAGACGTGGGGTTGACCAGCAGGTGCGCGTTGACGAAGCCCGTACGTGCCGCCACGTCTAGGCGGACTTCGATGTTGGGAAAGACGAGCCCGATGCCGGGTAGTCGGCCGAGGGCACGGTGCGACAAAACGGCTTCGTAGCTGTCGAGCAAGTAGTAGTCCGTCACTCCCAGTGCTTGGATTGTCGGGGATGCCTTTTCTAGGCGTTGAAGGTATTCATCCCAAGCGTTTGCGCCAAATTGATCGTTGAGCACTGTCCCCGGCGCATGCACATGAGGCTCCCAGCGCCTCCATTCCGAACCCCGTTCCATCGGTAACTCTCTGTCCCCGGCTGAGCCTGCAATATAGCCGTTCAGGCAACGGCAGGTGATCCATCGCTTTTTGCAGGATCCCGGATGGAAGGAGCGTCTGGATTCCGCCCGCCCCTTGCCTCGCTCATGACGGGCAGATCGGTGCGCGGGGGCGTTCAGGGCAGGGCGAAGAGCCGGCGGGCTGTCGGCCCGCTGAATCCCCAAATCGCCCGGCGCAGGGGCTTCTTGTAGGTTTAACCGGTTTAACCTAGGATGCCATCCTGTGATGCTCCCTTTGGCCCGCTCGATTCGTTTCCCAACGCCGGACTGGAGTCGACCCGGGGCGTTTCCGTTTTTTGCCCGTCAACTGTGGTGAGCGGTCGCCGTTGCCGTCCAGTACGCGAGTTCGGCCCCAAGCCGGCGGCATGTCGATGCGAAGCGTTCAGAGGCCCGCTCAGGGTCGAAGACGTGGCCTGCACGGAACCCCTTCGATGCTACCCCGGTCGCATCCTTTGCCCCGCTGATTGATGGAGAGCGTTGTGAGCACGGTGACTCGCCTAACCGCTTTGGACTTCAGTACCCACGGCAACGCCTTGCTGCAGGAGCGCAAGACGCTGACCCTCGGCGACCTGAAAAAGGAAGAGCGTTTAATCTTGTCGGGGCACCGCAAGGCTCACGTGCGCCTGTTCGCGCCGGACGAGCTACTTCCGACGGATGAGCCGTTCCTCTTGCATATGACGCGTGCGCTGTCGGATGCCTTCAATGTGATCCAGAGCAGCCCAGAGGACGCCTTTAGGTCTACTCGCGCGTACCTGTATCTCATTGTTGGCCAAGAAGCCCCGGAGCTTCTCCAAAGCGACAGCCTCGCCGAATCCATGGAGGGGTGGTTGCGCCATGCGCGTAGGGGCGAGGTGCTGATCGATTTGACCGGGTCCACCCGTGGCCATCTCGAGGGAATGTGGCACGACTACTTCATTGAGCACGTTCGTCCGAAAGCCCACCCGAAACTGTCCGTTCGTAAAAAGGTTGCCCAACCGCGCCCGCCGGAAGATCCTCCACGGATTCGGCAGACCACCGCAGTGCCTGACGTTGCCCTCGCTCCGGCCCAGGATCGTTCCAGTGACCTGGTGAAGCTGGAGCAGGATGCCGCCGCATGGCGCGCTGAGCTGGCCAGTGACTGGCTAACGGCTGCCGAAGTCAGTCGACGACTGGGATCGAAGGCAGAAAACGCCAGCCACCTGGCGACCAAGTGGCGTCGGGCCGGCAAGCTGTTGGCGGTTTACCTCCACGTACCCGGCGGCAGCTGGCGCTTCCCAACCTGGCAGTTCCAAGCCAATGGCGAGCCGGTCCCTCGCTGGGACGAGATCCTCCGAATCCTGCACGAGCAGGGGCCGTTCCTGGACACCCAGCGCCGGACTACGGGTTGGGGGGAAGTGGAGTGGTTCCTCGCCAGGCACACGCTGCTCAAAGGGTTGACGCCGGCGGAGGTGCTGGCGACCGACCCAGCCAAGGTGCTCGCTGCGGCGGAAGCCGAGTTCGGTGAGGACGCCTGATGCCGGCCGGTGAGCCCTGGTTGATCCGTGAGCCGACGTGGTTTTCGTTGCCGACGGAACCACTCTACCGGGTCCATCTCGCGCAATACGATGCGACCTCTCCCAATCCCAACACCCGCGCGCGCTTTGCCTTGCCTGGCACGCACGCGATGCTCTACGCCGCCGACAGCTTGGAAGGTGCGTTGTGGGAAGCGTTGCTGCGTTACGTGGTCATCCAGCCCGGGGGACGATGCGTCGTTCCCTCCGCCAACCTGAAAGGGCAGGTCGTCTCGCGCGTGAAGTGGGTCGGGGCAGAGGCCAGGGTCCTGCCGTTGAGTCGCCCTGGACTGTTGCATCTGTTCCCCGATGGCGATGGACCGGCCGTGGCCGCCGTGAAGGCAATGACCACGACGGCCGACCACGCGTCCACGCACCCGGAGGCGGCCGCGCTGCTGAATTGCTTGCAGGGACTAACGCCGCCGGTCACCGAGATGCCCATCCTGAGTTGGAAGTCGCGGCAATTCGAGGACTCCACGGTCTATCTCTCCTACCACGAGCCAGGCGCCGCCTTGAACTGGGTCCAAGAAGGGCCTTCCAAAGCACTGGATACGCCGGCCGGCATGCTGGAGATTCAGGATGCGCTGCGTAAGCACCACTTCCATTGGACGCCGCTCAACACCCTGCCGCCCAGCGCGATCGAGGACCCCTAGCCATGCATCCTTCTGGGATGAATTGAAGTGGCTCGGTCGCTCTTGGAGAAGTCGACTGAGCTGGCCTTCCCGGCCTTGTCTTCAAAGAAATCTAGTTTTCACAAATCCCATCTGTCTATTGCGCCAGGGCAGGGCCGAGAGGGCAAAAGGCGAGACTGAAGAGGTTGAAGGTAGTGATGCCGGGCTGGATTCCAGTCAATTCAGTGGCTTGCCAATGGCTTGGATTCCAATTTTGGATGGCAGCTATCTCAAAATGAGGGGTTCGGAATGACCTCGGAACCTGTCTATCTGTTCACAGGTCTACTGATGTGCGCAGTTGATCCGCTGGTGCGCGAGTGGCGAGATACAGGGGAGGGAGGCGGGACGCTGAGCTGCGTTCTAATGCGCTCGGCGCCTTGCGGTGAGTGAGTTGCGACCACCGCCGGTCTTTCACTGGTCCGCCCCGTCCGAGGCCAAGGTCTTCAGGCTGCTTTGACAGGCGCCCACGCTCATGCGCCAGAGCGGAGTCTCTCGAAAGATTGCCATTGCTGTTTGCCCGACTCAGTCACGTACACATCGAGCAAGCGTCGGCCCCAGTACTAGCTAGAGTACAGAAGCCGCCTTTCTTGAGGGTCTACGGGGTTACCGCTGCATTCTGGTCGCACGTCCACTGCTGATTTGGTAGGCGATACATGCGTGTGCAGTGGTCGAGGCGCTCGATGTCATCGAGTGGAATGAGGATGACTTCTCCGCGACGTGCTAGCACACACCATGTTTCATTACAGCCGAGAACTATCCCGCTTTGATCATGGGGTTGGTCGCGCAGGTGGGCGATGGTATGGCGCTCATAGCTCTTGACTACCCCCGAACGACCGAGGTCATTGCGGTGGTGCCTAGCATCCTCCTTGCCCGCGCTGTTCGCGATATCGATCAGAATCAAGACCACCAGTAGGAGCAGCATCAGGCCCAGAGCGCTCCGATTTGCCCACTCTAGTGGCCAAAGAGAGGCGAGATTTGCAGCAAGGGTCTTCTTTCGCCGAGAGGTCTTTCCGCGCATCGATCGTTGGTTGAGCAATGCCTGCTTACGGATCCAGCGGCCTGCGCTATTCAGAAGCCGCCAAACGAAGAGGCCCAGCACGGCAAGGAGAATCAGCCCGATCCAAATGCTTATCGGCCCCAGTGGGAGCCAGGAGAAAAGGTCCACTACCTGCTTGAGCAGCAGGATGAAGCCATCGTAGGTGTAGTCCTCCGATGCACGTTTCATTAGGCCGGCAGGGACATCCAGGGCACGCCAGTAGGCGTCCCAATAGACACGGCCGGCAAAGTAAAGGATCGGTGCGGCGATGGCGACGAGCGGAAGCGCATACGCAATAAATCCGATCAGCGTCCGGCGTACCAGGTCGATTGCAGCCTTTTCCGTGGCATTTTCCATGATTGTCAGGGCGCGATTCGTGCGAATGGGAATATTCGTGAGGGAGAGTGAGTTGACCTACGCCCTAAGATGTCGCAGAGGTGTGGAGGCTGGCATGGAGCTTCCTTCCTGTGAATGCTATCAAATGGAAAAGAAGATCGGCTTTCTTATGGAAAGTAGTTACGGCAGCGCCTTCGAAGAGGGCCTTAGTGGATGTCGATGCCGGATTCGGAAGGAAGTTCAGCATTCAGAGAATCAAAGATGGTCAGATCGATTAGAAGACGGCTGAGGGTTGCCATCGCAGAACTTTCGTTTCCTCGAAGAACTTCCAAAGCGCCGGCTGCCAGCCACAGGTCGCCGCTGATCGACGCGTTAATCAATGCCTCTCCATCGGCCCTAAGTTCATCGGGGACCTCGAGTGCTTGCCACTGATGTCTGGCTTCTTCCAACGTCTCTAGGACCGTTCGATGAGTACTTTCTTCCTGACGTGTTCTTTGTGACTTTCGCTCGAAGTACGCGTCGATGCCTTGGAGTTCCTCTAAGCAGCGTGTGATCCGTGTGAAGGCACCGACGGTGGGAAGCGGGGATATTCCCACTCCGGCCTGACGGCACCAAAGCTGAGCGTCCTCACTGGGGACAGGAAGCAGGGCGGAGTAGCCGGAACTTGCAAGATTTGTCAGCCCCAGCCCGCGCAGAACCGGCAACAGACAGAGCTTTCGCCCGTTCGCGGTGAAATCATGCAGGGCCTCTGAGATGCTTTCTTGGGTGATGCCCGTTTCACCACTGTCGTGCTTTGGAGTGATCAGAATGTCTGCCGGAGGCCAAACGGACGGGATTGTATTGTCGGGAAGGAGATGGATTCCGATGCCCTCGGTGCCTGGGGAGAGTTTTGCCCTGACCTCATTTTCCAGCGCTTTCAGTTGCGCTTCGCGGTGCGCAGTGGAGGCTCTTATGGCTGCTTCAAGGGATTTCCCTCTAGGCAATGCGAATTTTCGGTGCGTGATGAATGGGGCGCGGCGCTTTACGTGTGCCTCTCCCGAAAGCGTCTGCATTCCCTCGATAAGAGAGCGCAGTTCACGTAGTTCCTTGGGGGGCGCCGACGATAGGATATGCCAAGGTTCGTCGGTCTCTGCCGATGAGATGCTCTTGATGAGGTCACTCAGCCAGCCCAAGTAAGCTGGAGCATCTTCCGGCAATTTGAAAAATCGGACGATCAGATCTACGGAGCAGCTTGAGAGGATTCCCTGAAGTCTCGAGAACTTCTTGGGGGTCGGGGCGAATCTCTCTTCAGGCGCAACAAGGGTAGAGCTCTCCATGTGGATTCGGCCAAGTGCGGCAGCCGCGGAAGGGTTATTTTTCTCCCTGAATCTTGCGTCGAGCAATGCCCTAATACTGTGGTTGAGGGTCTGCACAAGCTCGAGGCAGTTCGCCAGATACGCGGTATAGCTGTCGACGGCGAGCTGTGCATTCAAGATGGCCAACCACTCACGGTTTCGAGTCACCTCCGGTGGGGCGAAGAAGACCTCCCTCGGGATGCGCTTCTTCACCAGAAATTGGTCCGTTCCTGGAAGCATCATCGGAGAGCCGTCCGCCCCCAGCGCTGTACTCGCGACGACATCGGCGATGGGTGTCAGAGCTACTAGAACATCGCAGGCCCGCACCACCGAGTCGTGAATGTCTGGCTGGACAGATGAAGCCACATACCAGATGTTTGACTGGACCATCCACCCCTCTTCGCAAGTCTGCAGATAGGGGGTATCGGCCCAGGAGACGTGCTCACTGAAGCGCTGATGGAGCGAAGGTTGGCCGACACGGTTGACCCATTCGATCGCCAGAGATCGGTCGATCCGTGCTGCCACGTCCAGCAAAGACACCACATCCTCAAAGTCGGCTGTCAGTAGCGGAGGACTTAGCTGGCCGAACTCGGACAGGAGTGCTGGCGGGATGGCTTGACCCAGGAGTGCAGAGAGGCAGTCGGTGAGTTCAGAAGTTTGAACGGCGCCCGCAAGAATTGGCCGGAGTTGCGCCGGAGCCAGTCGTGCCAGAAATCGGGCGGTCAAGCCGGATGTGGCCACTCCCGCTCGGATCTCCGTAAAGCGTCGACAGGCCGGAACCATCGGTCCGACATCGGGCGGCTCGACATTCGCGATCGCAAACCCGGCGGGTGCGGACTGTAGAGACTTCGGCACAGCCTTGGCCTCGGGCGTATCCAGCCATGTACGTACAGTTCGATGCGCGTTGGCGAGGTCCAGGCCAGTCAGGATGGCACTGAAGAGTACCGGACTGGGGGCTTCCTCCAGTCTGAGTGCCAGCGACTCAAGAACGCTATTGTCACATTCTGCGTACCGGGAGAGGGTTCGTTCCAAGAAACGCTTGAGGTCGTTGGCGGGAATAAGCAATGCCGCCATGGCGGCCGTATCGGCGAGCAGTGGTGGCGGATACTCATGGCACAGACGGAGCAGTTCTTGCGATCGAACTTCATGAAGCCCGACGACCAGCCCATCCCTGGTGTTCTGAGCAAGATGCTCGTTCTTGAGCCGAGTGAGGGCGTGGGAAACGGTCGACGGAGAAACACCGAGCCTCTTGGGAATCTCTGAGATGCTCGCCCCACATCCAGCGGCGTTGGCGCAACTGACAAGCCTCAGTATGTCTAGCTCACCGTGCCGCGCCGGGTCGTTCATTCTCTGGGCGACTTGCGCGTGAAGGGTTTCGCTCAATCGTTGCCCTTGGGTGAGGGCGTGGATGTACTCGAGCAGATGCCCCGCGGCAAGGTTCCATGGCTCCTTCCATCCCTTCCAGGCGGTTTGTCCCCGTTCCCGGAGCTCCCGCCAGACACGTTCGGCGAGCGTTTCGTCGCCCACGACTTCGATCTGCAAGGCGCGGCGCGCTTCCGTCAGGGGATATCGGTCTTCTTCTCGCACTGAAGCTAAGAGCAGAAGTCCAGGATTCCGATCCACCTCTGTGGCTAGTGCACCCCACCCGTCCGAGAAACCGCGGCCGACGTCATCGATGATGAAGCCCACCGGCGCTTCAGGAGAGGCACGGCGGGAGCGGGCCAGTTGGACCAGCGAGGGAACGGCGGATGGCGAAAGGCTGCGGATCAGGAACCAGCGAACCGAGTGGCGACTCGCATGCGCCGCTTCCCACAACAGCGCAGACTTCCCCGATCCTGAGGCGCCGTAAATAAGAGCGTTTCGCTTGGACTCCAAGCCAGAGAGAACGGTAGCACGGAGTTCAGGGCGCTCCACCACGAGGCCGGCTGCTACATGCGATGCCTGCACGTCCACGCCCAGATAGAACAGAGGGTCCGCATCCTGAGACAGGAAATCGACTGCATCACAGTAGCCAAGTGTGAGTGCCTCCTCGACGACGAGTGATGTCAACATTGGCTGCAACGCAACGAAGCGATACTGAACGTCGGAGATGGAAATGCCGAGGAACTCACCACCTGAGCGCAGACCATTGTCATCGGACACTCGCCCAACCAAGCCGATGAGATCCGAGAAGAAGATTTCGGCCTCAAGGAGTGTGCAGCCCTGTGTAGCTGCGATGAGATCTATCGCGCCGGAGCGCGGATTTGGCAGGACGAGTACCTTGGTTCTTGCAATCATGGCGTCCGGTGCGCTGCGCCTTTTCAGCTCCGCGACGACGGCATGATACGAGGACAAGTCGAGAAGGTTGTCCTCCGGGCTACGATTTTTGCCGACGTCACTTTCGAGCACCAGTAGAAAGCGGTCATCGGCCCCGAGGTCCTGGGCATCCCACATCTTTCTGATGAAAGAGGCCACGGTCCGCGGTGAAAATGGGCCGAGGTGGTCACGGCGTGACTTGACTTGGACCAGCGTTCTGGCGGCGAGAGATCTTAACTCGAGATCGTCTCCCCCTTCGGGGAACACCGAGCCATGGTGGGCGTGCCCCGAAATTTCCTGGGCGCAGAAGTACACCGCCACCGCGTCCTGGTATCGGAATCCTCGTCCTGCATGAGAGCCAGCTCTTGTCGACACGTCACATCTTCCTTTGCGATGGCCCTTGGGGCTCTGTACGTCTTCCTGAACGTCTCATGCCGTTGGCTGGGGCCGAAGCGGCTTGATCCTGCCTTGTATACCGCGAAAACGTCGAAGGAGCAGGGCACCATTCTAAGGGCCCGGATTGCTTTGGTTGCGTATCTGTCCCATTTGCCTGGCCAGTGACCGGAGTGCCTGGTTCGATGCTCCGGTATAGACCGAGTCACTATCGCCCGCGCGAGAACTGGAGATGCTCGGCAGCAGAGTATCGAGAGGCACGCCCGTTCGCTGGGCGGGCAGCGGGTGATGAGGGTAGCCGGGGCCTGCTTGAGTGCGTTGAGGCAGCCACGACGGACCTCCAATTGGGTCTGGCATGTCTGTATTCCCGTCGTCATTCTGATCAAGCGATACCTGCAATCGAATGTGACGTTTCATCCTGTCGCTCCATCACCTTCGTTCAGAGGCACAATTTTCATCAGGTTCTTGCAGAGCACGCATGGGCCAGGTCGACGCGCAAGGGAAAGGAACGCTCGTATGGAATCGAACCTCAAGCGTTGCCCTCATGTTGGGGAGTACTTCCTGTTCCACGTAAAGGTGGAGCGTCAAGGGCGCTGGCGGGGAGTGGAGTTCGAGAACCTTGAGCGACTGCTATCCCCCGATCACCCGAGCCTTCGGCCCCGCGGCGGCGGCTTTCCGCATCTGCGCGAAATGGCGCGCCTGGTGTTCAACCCGGAAGCCGGCGATCCTCCGCGTGATCTGGAGGGTGGCTTCTCAGGCTACTGGCTGGTGTCCGAGCGACTGCGGTTGGCGATACTCTCGGTGGACCAGCTGGCGTGCGCCTTTGTCGAGTGCGACTACGTCTGGTCGATGGCTCACCGGGGCCCCGCTATTTCCTCTGCGACGTGGTGCAGGAGCGCGATGCGCTGGATGAACAGGCCTCCACGGTCTCGATTGAGAACGGTCCGGACTTCCCCAGCGGCCGGTTCTATGACGTGGTCGGTGGCAGCCGTTTGGTCTTCCGTCCCGAGGCCCTGGCTGGTGCGCATCTGTTCTTGACCCCGCACTCCTATTTCGCGTTCTGCGACGGGATGCTGCGTGAGGCGATCGCGGCCGCCGGCATCGATGTGGAGCAGGGGCGTGACGGCGTGAGCTTTCTTGATGCGACCGATCTGTAAGGGCGTGACGCGTGCCGCGGACCTACCTGGCTGGAGCATGCTGTAGGGACTGTGGCAGCATGCGGGTAGGGCAGGATCACAGTCCTTCCAGGTAGTCCGCAGCTATCGCGACGCAGTGGTCGAAGTCTGGCGTGTAGTCCAGCGTGTCGATGGCCTTGAACGCAATCTTCAATGTCGGATGGGGATTGCGGATCTGATCAAGAAACGTTGATCGATGGCGGACCAGTGCGTCTGCGGCGGCCGCCAGCGCGTCCGGCTCGCGTTCGATGACCAGCGCAAGATCGAACAGGTCTCGGGCCGTTGTTCGATGCCCGCGATGGAACATTTTCTTGGCGATGATTTCCGCCGACGTTTCCACCCGTATGCGCTGCCCATCGATCGTCCATTCCTCCCAGGCATCATCGAGAAGATTGGGGGCCGCGACGAAATCCACCTCGCCTTCCTCGAACTGCAGCTTCACTCAGGCGCTGGGATCTTCGCTGTAGTCGCCGGTAAGGCTCGCGGCCACATCGCTCAAGCGGGGAGTAACGAACCCCAGGTACTGAGGATTCGGCACGAAGATGTCGATATCCTTGCTGAGCCGATGCCGATGTCGAAACATCAGTACCGTTCCGCCGCCCAACGTCCAGAACGGATCGATGATGCCGCCGTGGCGCCGGATCTCCCCGATGAGGACAAGCGCCCGAGGCAGCAGCGCCTGCCAGGCGCCGGCCGGCAGTTTGCGGTTCACAACCACAGGTCCTTGCGATGGGCAGAAAGTGTGTTGGCCATCTTCGCCACGTTGCGCCAGATGCGCCGTGGCGGCAGCTGCGCGCCGATTGCAGCTTCCTCGACTGCCATCACCATCATGGAGGGAGGGGCTTCATCCAGTAGGTGCGCCATCTGCGCTGCGTAGGTGGCAGGAACTTCCCCGCTGACCAGCACGCGGGCCAACTCGCCAGCCGTCAGTTCGCTCGCGTAGCTCACGTTCGCAGTTCGTGCGGCCATTTTCAGGCCTTGTTTGCGCTGCCGGTTTTCGGTGGTGGGTGCCGGAACATCCAGGCCGAGCACGGACAACAACTGGCCGACACGATTGACGCCCAGGTCGCTCAGGGTGCCCCCTTCCAGGCCGACCACGGTCTGCCGGGAAAGACCGCTGAGATGAGCCAGTTGGCCTTGCGACAGGCCAAGTTCCTCACGGCGGGCACGAACCGCCTTGCCGATGTCGATCAGGTTCATGGTATGAGTGTCCAATATTTTGGACATAAATCAAGTATCCGGGAGCGACGTGTTGGCAAACCTTCACGTCTCAAACCACCCTGACGCCCGGCGTTCCCTCGCCCAAGCGCCCCAGCACGGCCGCCTGGCCGAACCCCGCGTCGTGGAAACAGGCCAGCACCGCATCCACCGCTTCCGGCGCACAGGACACCAGCAGGCCGCCGCTGGTCTGCGGGTCGGTCAGCAGTGGCTGCCAGTGGGCGGCCAAGCCCTCGGCGAAGCGCACCTCGGCGCCGTACGAGGCCCAGTTGCGGTTGGAGGCGCCGGTCACGCAGCCACGTTGCAGCAGGTCCAGGGTCTGCGGCAGCAGCGGCACCTGTGCACTATCCACCTCGGCGGCCACGCCACTGGCGCGGCACACTTCCAGCAGGTGGCCGAGCAGGCCGAAGCCGGTGACGTCGGTCATGGCATGCACACCGTCCAGCGCGGCCAGCGGTACGCCCACGGCGTTCAGGCGGGTGGTCGACTCGATCATCTGCCGGTAGCCCTCGGCATCCAGCACTTCCTTCTTCAGTGCTGACGAATACACGCCCACGCCCAACGGCTTGCCCAGCACCAGCACATCGCCGGCGCGGGCATCGGCATTGCGCTTGAGCCGCTGCGGATCGAGCACGCCGATCGCGGCCAGGCCGTAGATGGGTTCCATCGAATCGATGCTGTGGCCACCAGCGACCACGATGCCAGCATCGGCGCAGGCGCGTTCGCCACCCTGCAGGATGCCGCGGATGGTGTCCTGCGGCAGGCTGTTGATCGGCATGCCGACGATGGCCAGCGCGAACAGTGGCCGCGCGCCCATCGCGTACAGGTCCGACAGCGCATTGGTGGCGGCGATGCGGCCGAAGTCGAACGGGTCGTCGACAATCGGCATGAAGAAATCGGTGGTGGCGACGATCGCCTGCCGGTCATCGAGGCGGTACACCGCGGCGTCGTCGCTGGTCTCGCGGCCGACCAGCAGCTCAGCCGGTGCGGGAAGCGCTGGAACGCCACGCAGCAGTTCGGTCAGCACGCCCGGCGCGATCTTGCAGCCGCAGCCACCGCCATGCGCGAGAGACGTCAGTCGTTGCGGGGCATCGGCCGTTGAAGGAGCGGGGGACTGCGCGTGCGTGGCCATGCCGACATCTCCTGCGGGAACGCGAATGGCGGAAGGCAGCAGGAGTCGAACCTACCAGGGAACGATCGACGCCCCCTACTGGGTTTGAAGCCCAGCCGCATGCCCGGATGCGCATGCCTTCCGAAAGTACGGTGGTACCGGTGGGCTCAGTCGCGGGCTGCGTTCCACTGCAGGTCGCCGCGCGGCCGATGCTGGTCACCGACGCGTCGAGTGTAGCCAACGCGATTGAAGAACTCCAAGATCTGGATGCTGCGTTTGCGGCCCAGGCCGATGGCATCGCGGAACGCCGCCGCATCCACCGTGCCGCTGGCCTGTGACAGCTGCGCGACGATAGCAGCGAGTTCCGCAATGCGCGCGGGTGAATAAAACAAGTCCGGTACCACCTGGAACAGTTCACCACGTGCGGCGGCGCGGCGCAGGGCGGCGCGGACTTCGTCTTCGGCCAGGCCGATCTCGGCAGCAAGGGTGCGCACCCACGGCGGATCGAAGCGACCGGCGTGCAGTTGCGGCAGCACGCGTTCCAGCAGCAGACGCTCGCGTTCCGGTGGCGCATGGTCATGCCCGGGCAGGCGCCACCAGGCACCCACGCGTTGCACGCTGCCGTCGTCCAGCAGGTCCTGCAGCAGCGCATTCCAGAGGCTCGCTGCAAGCGCGGGCAGGGTGCTGCGCTGCAGGCGGCCGCTGTCGACACCGGGTTCGTCGGGGCGTCGCTCATGCCATCCACGCAGCGAGGTGATTACCTGCTCGCGCAGCGCCTGCCAGTGCGAAGCGAAGATGATCACCGTGTCATCGCGGGTCGCGATGCGTCGCGCGTCCTCGGGCAGGTCGATGCGGTCGGCGGCGCGTCGGCAATAGCGTTGCAGCGCGGTGAGGGGAATGCCGGCAGGTGCCTGCTGCAGCAGAGGGACAACACCGGCACCGGCCGCCAGCTGCTCCAGTGCCTCCAGCCAGGCCAGTCGTGCAGGACTGCGCCGACGCCGCTGCGGAGGATCCGGATCGAGCACGACGCCACCGCCCAGCGTGCGGGTGGCCGCTGAATCTCGGGCGATGAAACGATCGCCACACATCGCGCAGACCGGTGCATCGAACACCAGCTGCACCAACTGACCATCGCCGTGGTCGTGGTCTTCCAGCAGCACCACATGGGCCTGCCGGTGCATCGTGCCCCAATGGATGTGCAGCGGTGACCAGTCGCGCAGTGGCGGCGCCAGTGCGGAAAGTCGCAGGCGCACGTCGACGCGGGTAGTGGCCAGCAGCGCGCGTGGATCGGCAATCCAGTCGCCACGATGAATCTCGTCACGGGCGATGGCGGCCAGGTTCAACGCGCAGCGTTGCCCAGCCATCGCGTGCTCGCTGGCCTGGTTCTGCGCATGGATGCTGCGCACGCGCACGTCGGTGGCGGCCGGCATCAGCTGCAGATGCTCACCCACCGCGGCGATGCCGCCATGTACCGCGCCGGTCACCAGCGTGCCGTGGCCGGCCAGCGAGAACACGCGGTCCACCGGCATGCGGAACAGCTCGCTGCCCAGTTCGGCCTGGCGCGTGCTGGCGTCGTCCGCCGCCCACGCGTGCAGCTGGGTACGCAGTGCGCTGATGCCGGCATCGTCGGCTGCGGTGCTGTTGCAGGCGAACAGAGGAGAATCCTGCAGCGGTGTCGCGGCCAGCAGCGCGGCAATCTCGATCTCGACCCGGGCGAGGCGCGCCGCATCCACACGGTCGATCTTGGTCAGGGCCACCGCGCCGCGATCCACGCCCAGCAGCTGCAGGATGGCCAGATGCTCGCGGGTCTGTGGCATCACGCCGTCGTCGGCAGCGATGACCAGCAGGGCGACGTCGATACCCGTGGCGCCGGCCACCATCGTGTGCACGAAGCGCTCATGGCCCGGCACGTCAACGAAACCCAGGGTCGCGGCCGGGCCTTCGACGTCCCCGCTTTCCACCGGGACATAGGCGTAGCCCAGTTCGATGGAAATACCACGCGTACGCTCTTCCTGCAGGCGATCGGTTTCGATGCCGGTCAGTGCGCGTACCAGGCTTGTTTTGCCATGGTCGATATGCCCGGCGGTGCCGACGATCATGCCTGCAGCGTGCTCCACTGGGCGAGGAAGTCGGCTTCGTCGGCCGGTTCCAGGCAGCGCAGGTCCAGCCACAGCGCGTCATCGGCAATGCGGCCCAGCACGGGTCGCGGCAGCTGACGCAGGCGCTTGGCCAGGCGATTCAGTCCGCCACGGCGCGCAGTCGTGATGCGTAGGCCGGCACTGCAGAGCTGCGCCTGTGGCTGTGCACCGCTGCCGATCTGGCTGTGCATCGAAGCCGGTTCAAGACCGTAGTCGGCCGCCAGCGCGGAACGCATCGGCTGCAGCAGGCGCTGGGCCTGCACATCGATGTCCTCCTGCGTACGTGACAGGGTGCGCAGGGTCGGCAGCCGCTGTGCCAGCAGCTCCGGTTCGCGGTACAGGGCCAGCACCGCTTCCAGTGCAGCCAGGCCCATCTTGTCCATGCGCAGTGCCCGCTTCAGCGGGTTGCGGTTGATCCGTGCAATCAGGTCGGCGCGACCGGCGATGATGCCGGCCTGGGGCCCGCCCAGCAGCTTGTCGCCACTGAACGACACCAGGTCGGCGCCGGCCGCCAGCGTTTCCTGCACGGTGGGCTCGTGCGGCAGGCCGAAGGCCGCCAGATCGCACAGGCTGCCACTGCCCAGGTCCACCACCAGCGGCAGGCCGTGCTCGTGCGCGATCGCGGCCATCGCTGCGGTGTCGACCTTGGCGGTGAAGCCGGTGATCGCGTAGTTGCTGGCGTGCACCTCCATCAGCAGCGCGGTGCGCGCGCCGATGGCATTGGCGAAGTCGGCGGGGTGGGTGCGGTTGGTGGTGCCGACTTCCAGAAGCCGCGCACCGGCACTGCGCATCACGTCGGGAATGCGGAAGGCGCCACCGATCTCCACCAGCTCGCCGCGTGACACCACCACGTCGCGCCGGTTGGCCAGGCTGTTGAGCAGCAGCAGGACCGCCGCGGCATTGTTGTTGACCACAGTGGCGGCTTCAGCGCCGGTCAGTTCGCAGATCAATGCCTGCACCCGTGCATCGCGGTCGCCGCGACGGCCGCGGCTGATGTCGAATTCAAGATCCACCGGCGCGGTCATCGCGCGGGTGACCGCGTGCACGGCGGCATCCGGCAGCAAGGCGCGGCCGAGATTGGTGTGCAGCACGGTGCCGGTCAGATTGAACATCGGCTGCAGATCCTGCCGTGCGTCAGCGGCCAGTGCGGCCTCGACTGCTGCCACCAGCGCCGGGCCGTCAACCGCTTCCTGCAGCTGCGTGGCCGAGAGCTGGCCGGCGCTGATACGGTCGCGCAGCACCTGCAGGTGCGAACGCAGCAGCTGGGTGATACGGCTGCGGCCGTGGCCCTCGATCAGTGCTGCCAAGGCAGGCAGATGCAGCAACCGGTCCAGCGAGGGCAGGGCAGCGGCCGATGCCGGGGTGGGGGGCGTGGCTGTCATCGCCTCACTCGCCGTCGGATTGCCACAGCAGCGGATTCTGGCTGGCGCGCGCATACCCTTCCTCGCCCAGCAGCAGGTCCAGCGCCAGCGTGCCGAGGTCGTCGGCCACCGGCTCCAGCGACGGGTCTTTCTCCAGATACAGGATCTTGCGGTAGCTGTGGCAGTGGTCGCAGGTCTCGGCACGGACCGCGCTCTCGCGCACCGCCTCGCCGCTGTCGCCGTCCACATCGGCCAGGGCGCGATAGGCGATGTCCTTGCCGGCGGCACCACACTGGCTGCACTGCACGCGTACGTAGTGCCACTGGCAGGCACACAGCGAGCACGACAGGTAGCGGTAGGAGGCATAGGGCGGCCGCGCCTGCACCACGCTGACCACCGGCAGGGTGCCGCACAGCGGGCACAGCCCCGGTGCATCGGCCAGCGGCTTCAGCTCGGTGGGGCGGAAGCTGTCCGCCAGCACTGCCCAGTAGACCTGCAGCGCGTTCATCACCAGCAGCGCAGCCACCGCATCCACCGACGGCGCGTCATCACGCTCCAGTACCGCATGCGCCTGCGCATCCAGCCACCCGTCATCGGCAGCAGCAACGCGCTGCAGTTCCTGGCGGGTTTCCGCCGGCAGGCCGGCTTCTTCAGCGCAGTGCTGGCATAGCGTGCGCAGCCAGCCGCGCCAACAGCCATCCAGCTGAAGTGTGTTGGCCGGCCGCAACGGCATCCCGGCGCCGGCCGCCGCACTCGACTGCTGTGCACGCGCCTGCGACTGCAGAGCTTCGCGCTGCTGCGGTGTCAGCTCATCCAGCAGCGCCTGCTGCGCATCGGCCAACGCCGCCAGCAGCTGCAGGTAACCACCGATGGCACTGTGTGCAGCCAGACTGCGCAGGCGGTCCGCACGTCCGGCAAACAGCGACGCGGTATCGGGCAGGATGATGCGCGGAACATCGCGCGAGGCCAGCGTCTCGATCTCACCGGGTTCAAGGATGCGTTGCGCCATGCAGGGCCAGCCAGAAGAACCAGGCTCCATCCTCGCCGTTGTCGACGCTGGCGTCCAGCGTGTTCCAGGCAAAGCAGTCGAGCAAAGCAGTCGAGCATGGCTCGACTCTACAAAAAAGCCGGTTTCGATCATTGCCGTGTTCATCGTGTCGACCAAGGTCGACACCCACCAAAAGCACCGGGGACCTGTCGAGGGGGACCGGACCCACCGCGCCATCCCTCAGGAAACCCGCTCTTGACGTTGATGTTGACGTTGATCCAGCGGGTGCAGGGCCGCAGGCCCTGCCGCTACCCCTCTTCCCGCCGTCCGCGCAGGATGTCCCGGAACCACTGCCGGTGATGCTTGTACGCCCACCCGTAGGTCACCTTGCCCTGGGTCATCGCCCGCACCGAGCCCTTGATCCAGATCGCTGCATAGATGTGCACCACGATCGCGCACACCAGCACCCAGCCGAACAGCGCATGGGCCAGCACCGAGAAGCGGATCACCCCGATCGGGAAGAAGTGGCTGAAGTACTGCCGCCAGATCACGAAGCCGGTCAGCAGCAGCGCCGAAAGGCATCCAATGATGGCCCAGAACAGCAGCTTCTGGCCGGCATTGAAGCGACCCACCGGTGGCAGCTTCTCGTCCTCGTTGCGCAGTACATCGCGCATGCCGCGCATCCACTTGCCATCGTCGGCGGTCGGCAGATTGTCGCGCCACATGCGGAACGCCAGCAGCGCAAAGCCGACGACCATGGCCAGGCCGATGAACGGGTGCAGGATGCGCGTCCATGGCCCACCGCCAAACAACTGGGTCAGCGGGAACAGGGCAGGGTGGAACAACGCCAGCCCGGACAGCGCGGTCAACACGAAGCAGATCGCCACAATCCAGTGATTGATGCGGGTCGGCGCGCGGTAGCGGATGATCTGCCGCGGGTGCGGGGCGTACTTCATGGCCGCTGCTCCTCTTCGATCTTCTTCGCCTCGTGCTCGGCTTCCTCTTCTTCCTCGTCATTGACCGTGTTGCGGCCGATGCCGATGTAATGCAGGAAGCCGGCGAAGGCGGTAGCGGCAATCGCCAGCACGCCCAGCGGCTTGGCCACGCCCTTCCACACCTCCACCATCGGGCTGATGCGCGGGTCCTTCGGCAGGTCGGCATACAGTTCCGGCTTGTCCACGTGCTGCAGCACGTACATCACATGGGTGCCGCCCACACCCTGCGGGTCGTACAGGCCGGCGTTCTCGTAGCCGCGCGATTTCAGGTCTTCCACGCGTCCCGCCGCGTGCTCGGTCATCGCCTGCTTGCTGCCGAAGGTGATCGCACCGGTCGGGCAGGTCTTCACGCAGGCCGGTTCCTGGCCCACCGCCACCCGGTCCGAACACAGCGTGCACTTGTAGGCCTTGTGGTCCTTCTTGGAGATGCGCGGTACGTCGAACGGGCAACCGGTCACGCAGTAGCCGCAGCCGATGCAGTTCTCTTCCTGGAAGTCGACGATGCCGTTGGCGTACTGGATGATCGCGCCCGGCGACGGGCAGGCCTTCAGGCAGCCCGGATCGCTGCAGTGCATGCAGCCTTCCTTGCGGATCAGCCACTCCAGCTTGCCCTTCTCGTCCTCGTACTCGCGGAACTTCATCACCGTCCACGACTGTTCGCTCAGGTCGGGCGGGTTGTCGTAGCTGCCAACGCAGCTGCCGACCTCGTCGCGCAGATCATTCCACTCCATGCAGGCGACCTGGCAGGCCTTGCAGCCGATGCACTTGCTCACATCGATCAGCTTGGCGACCTGGCCGGTATGCGCGCCACGCGCCTCCGGCGAAGGCGTGGTGGTGGCCGAGCGGCGGATGATGTCCAGGGATTGCAGTGACATGGCGTGTCTCCTACACCTTCTCGACCTTGACCAGGATGCACTTCGATTCGGGCGTCTGCGAGTTGCCGTCACCGATGGCGTTGGTCAGCGTATTGGCGATGTATCCGGGCTTGGCTGCACCGAGGAAGCCCCAGTGGATCGGCACGCCCACCTGGTGCACGGTTCTGCCATCAATCTGCAGGGCCTTGATGCGCTTGGTCACCATGGCCACCGCTTCGATATGCCCGCGCTTGGAACTGACCCGCACGCGGCTGCCGTTGTTGATGCCCAGCTCGTCGGCCAGGGCCGCGCCGATCTCGACGAACTGCTCGGGCTGGATGATGGCGTTCAACTTGCCGTGCTTGGTCCAGAAGTGGAAATGCTCGGTCAGGCGGTAGGTGGTGGCCACATGCGGGAACTCGTCCGGCGAACCGATCTGTTCGCGATCGCTGGCGAACACGCGCGCCGCCGGGTTGTTCAACGTCAGTGCCTGACCGGGGCTGAGCGGGTTGCTGCGCAGCGGTGTATCGAACGGTTCGTAGTGCTCCGGGAACGGGCCCTCGGCCATGCCGGCCTTGGCGAAGAAGCGGGCGATGCCTTCCGGATTCATGATGAACGGGCCCATGCCCCCGGCGGGATCTTCATCCGCCTTGAAGTCCGGCACGTCCACGCTGCCCCAGTTTTTCCCGTTCCAGGCCAGCAGCGTGCGGCGCGGATCGAACGGTTGGCCGGCCACGTCGCACGAGGCGCGGTTGTACATCACGCGGCGATTGGCCGGCCATGCCCAGGCCCAGCCCAGCGTGTTGCCGATGCCGGTGGGGTCGCTGTTGTCACGTCGCGCCATCATGTTGCCGGTCGGGCCCCAGGCGCCGATGTAGATCCAGCAACCGGAGGAGGTGCTGCCGTCGTCGCGCAGGTCGCCGAATGCCGCCAGCTGCTCGCCGGCCTTGCGCACCAGCTTGGTCGGGTCCTTCGGATCGAACACGTCGGCCAGTGCCTTGCCGTTGTATTCCATCGCCAGTTCTTCCGGCGTCGGCAGTTCCGGGTTGGAGTACTTCCAGGCCAGGTCGCGCACCGGCTCCCACCACGCACCGCCGTCCTTCTCGTACATCGCCTTGATGCGATGGAACAGCTCGGACATGATCTCGATGTCGCTGCGCGCTTCGCCCGGCGGATTGGCCCCCTTCCAGTGCCACTGCAGCCAGCGCGAGGAGTTCACCACTGCACCGTTCTCCTCTGCGAAGGAGGTGGTCGGCAAGCGGAATACTTCGGTCTGGATCGCACTGGGATCAACATCGTTCAGTGCGCCGTGGTTCTGCCAGAACGCGATGGTCTCGGTTTCCAGCGGGTCCATGCTGACCATGAACTTCAGCTTGGAGAACGCGCTGATCAGCTTGCCCTTGTTCGGCGCCGAGGCCAGCGGGTTGAAGCCCTGGCAGATGTAGCCGTGGATCTTGCCCTCGTTCATCAGCTCGTACGCCTGCAGCATGTCGTACGGCTTGTCGAGCTTGGGCAGATGGTCGAAGCACCAGTTGTTGTCGGCGGTAGCGGCGTCGCCCCACCACGACTTCATCAGGCTGACATGGAACTTCGGGTAGTTCTGCCAGAACGACATCTGGTTGGCGCGCAGCGGCTTCTGCGTGCGCTTGGCGATGTAGGCGTCGTAGTCCTGCTCGTCCTGTTTCGGCAGCGTCAGGTAGCCGGGCAGCAGGTCGGACATCAGGCCGATGTCGGTCAGGCCCTGGATGTTGGAATGCCCGCGCAAGGCGTTCATGCCACCGCCGGCCACGCCGATGTTGCCCAGCAGCAGCTGCACCATGGTGCCGGCACGCACGTTCTGCGCACCGATCGAATGCTGCGTCCAGCCCAGCGCGTACAGGATGGTCATCGCCTTGTCCTTGCCGGCGGTGGACGCGATCATCTCCCAGACCTGGCGGATGCTGTCCGCCGGCGTCCCGCAGATGCGTTCGACCATCTCCACGGTGTAGCGCGCGTAGTGCTGCTTGAGCAGGGTGTAGACGCAGCGCGGGTCCTTCAGCGTCGGGTCGCTGCGCACGAAGCCGTCGTCACCGTAGGCGTAGTCCCAGCTGGAACGGTCGTAGCTGCGCTTCTCCTCGTTGTAGCCCGAATACAGGCCGTCCTTGAAGGCGAACTCGTCCTTCACCAGGAACGACATGTCGGTGTAGTTCAGCACGTACTCGTGCTGGATGCGGTCCTCGGTCAACAGGTAGTTGATCAGACCGCCCAGGAACACGATGTCGGTGCCGGTACGGATCGGCGCATACACGTCGGCCACCGCGGCCGAGCGGTTGAAGCGCGGATCGACCACGATCAGCCGGGCCTTGTTGTGTGCCTTGGCCTCGGTCACCCATTTGAACCCGCACGGGTGTGCCTCGGCGGCATTGCCACCCATGATCAGGATCAGGTCGGCATTCTTGATGTCGACCCAGTGATTCGTCATCGCACCACGGCCTAGCGTCGGGGCAAGACCTGCCACCGTCGGGCCGTGTCAGACACGTGCCTGGTTGTCGAATGCCAACATGCCAAGGGAGCGGACGACCTTGTGGGTCAGCACCGCGGTTTCATTGCTGGTCGCCGAGGCGGCCAGCATGCCGGTGGTCAGCCAGCGGTTGACCGTCTGCCCGGCCTCGTTCTTCTGCACGAAGTTGGCATCGCGGTCTTCCTTCATCAGCCGCGCGATGCGGTCCAGCGCATCGTCCCAGCTCAGCCGCTTCCACTCGTTCGAGCCCGGCGCGCGGTACTCGGGGTAGAGCAGGCGCGACTTGCTGTGGATGATGTCGGCCAGGCCGGCACCCTTCGGGCACAGCGTGCCGCGGTTGACCGGATGGTCCGGGTCACCCTCGATATGGAAGATGCTCGGCTCGGCGTTCTTGGCGCCATCGCCGAGGCTGTACATCAGGATGCCGCAGGCCACCGAACAATACGTACAGGTGTTGCGGGTCTCGGTCGCGCGGGTCAGCTTGTACTGCCTGACCTCCGCGAGCGCGATGCCGGGCGCGAAGCCCATCAGTGCCAGGCTGGAGCCGACCAGGGTTGTCCCGGTCACTTTCAGGAACTGGCGGCGGCTCATCGATGGCATGCCGTTCTCCTGGGATGGCGGGGAGGCGCAGGCCTCCGGGCTGTCGTTGGGTACGGCCCGGTTATAGCACAGGCCCCCGCACGCCCATGTGGCACAAGGCCCGGCGCCTGCCGGACGGGCGCGCAAAGGGGCGGCTCTGGTAAAGTTGCGTGCCCGCACCCCGGGGAAGCGTCTGCCGGGCCTGGTTCCAGGATGTTCCGCGCAGCCCCCGCCGTCCTGGCGCGATCCTCCGCGCCGGATCTGGAACACCGAGGAAAAATTTTGCGAAATCAACCCGTTGGATCCCCCGCATGAGCGCCCCGTCGAAGCCGTCGGACGCCGTTGCGCGCGGCACGCTGTACATCGTTGCCGCCCCGTCCGGCGCCGGCAAGAGCAGCATCGTCAATGCTACCCTGGCGCGTGACCCGCAGATCGCCCTGTCGATCTCCTTCACCTCGCGCGCGATGCGCCCGGGTGAAGTGAATGGCCAGCACTACCATTTCGTCTCTGCGGAGAAGTTCGAGGAAATGATCGCCGCCGGCGACTTCTTCGAGCATGCCTGGGTGCACGGCGACTGGAAGGGCACCGCCCGCCAGTCGGTGGAACCGCAGCTGGCCGCCGGCCAGGACGTGCTGCTGGAGATCGACTGGCAGGGCGCGCAGCAGGTGCGCCAGCTGGTGCCGGGCACGGTCACCGTGTTCATCCTGCCGCCGTCCAAGCAGGCCCTGCAGGACCGCATGCGCAAGCGCGGCCAGGACAGCGAGGCGGTCATCGCCCAGCGCCTGGGCGCAGCCCGTGACGAGATGCTGCACTTCAACGAGTTCGACTACGTCATCGTCAACGAGGTGTTTGACACCGCCGTGGACGAGCTGTGCGCCATCTTCACCGCCAGCCGCCTGCGCCGGGAGGCCCAGAAGGTCCGCCACGCAGGCCTGATCCAGGCCTTGTTGACCCCCGATCCGGGCGCAACTGACTGATTCCAAAAGAATCGGGTAGGGGTTGGCTTGATTTTGTCCAGCCCCTGCCAGTACACTCCGTTCCCTTTCCCTCATTCGACTGAGCGGCCGACCGGTCGCCGGGAGCCCGTATGGCCCGCATCACCGTAGAAGATTGCCTGGAAGTCGTTAACAACCGTTTCGAACTGGTCATGATGGCTTCCAAGCGTGCCCGCCAGCTCGCCAACGGCGTGCAGGCCACGCTGGACAACAGCGAGACCGAGGACAAGCCGACCGTGCTGGCGCTGCGCGAAATCGCCGCCCGCAAGATCGACAACGCGCTGATCGACGAAGTCGAGAAGGCCGAGCGTGAGCGCGCCGAGCGCGAAGCGCTGGAGTGGGCTGCCGCGGAAGTGGTCGCCGACGAAGACATGTCCAAGAACGACGATTGATCGCATCGATCAACGTAATCGTTGGATGTGCCGAACAGCCCGCCCCGTGCGGGCTGTTTCGCATTCAGGATTTGCCGTAAACGTCGCGCTGGAATAGGCTGCGGGCATGAACCCAGGCCCCACTGCCAAGGTCGCCGCAGCCCCCGCTGCCGCCGTACCCGACTACGTCCTCCAGCTTGAACGCGCCGCCCATTACCTGCCGCCGGAACAGCTGCCGCTGCTGCGCCGTGCCTGGGAAGTCGGAGCCGCCGCACACGCCGGGCAGACGCGCAAGTCGGGCGAGCCCTATATCACCCATCCGGTGGCTGTGGCCCAGGTGCTGGCCGAGCTCGGCCTGGACGTGGAAGCGCTGATCGCCGCGATCCTGCACGACACCATCGAAGACACCCCGCTGACCCGTGAGGCGCTGGCCGCCGAGTTCGGCGAAGCCGTGGCCGAACTGGTCGACGGCGTGACCAAGCTGGACAAGCTGAAGTTCCGCGACCGCCAGGAAGCGGCCGCCGAGAGCTTCCGCAAGATGCTGCTGGCGATGTCGCGCGACCTGCGCGTGATCATGATCAAGCTGGCCGACCGTCTGCACAACATGCGCACGCTGGGCGCGCAGAGCCGCGAAGCGCGCGGCCGCATCGCCCGCGAGACGCTGGAGATCTACGCGCCCATCGCCCAGCGCCTGGGCATGAGCCTGGTCAAGAGCGAGCTGCAGAACCTCGGTTTCAAGGCGCTGTATCCGTGGCGCCACGCGATCCTGGAAAAGCACATCCGCAGCCAGCCGGTGGTCCGCCGCGAAGCGCTGGCGCAGGTGGAAGTGCAGCTGTCGCAGCGGTTGGCGAAGGAAGGCATCGAGCACCGCCTGGTCAGCCGCATCAAGACCCCGTGGAGCATCTACAACAAGATGCGCGACGAGAACAAAACCTTCGACCAAGTGATGGACGTGTTCGGCTTCCGCCTGGTGGTGCGCAGCGTGCCCAGCTGCTACCACGCGCTGGGTTCGGTGCATGCCACGTTCAAACCGCTGGATGGCCGTTTCCGCGATTTCATCGCCATTCCCAAGGCCAACGGTTACCAGTCGCTGCACACCGTGCTGTTCGGGCCGTATGGCTCGCCCATCGAAGTGCAGATCCGCACCGAAGAGATGGACCTGATCGCCGAACGTGGCGTGGCCGCGCACTGGACCTACAAGTTCGGCGGCGATTCACCGAACAGCGCGCAGAGCCGCGCACACGCCTGGATCGTTGAGCTGATCGACTCGCAGCGTGCCGCCGGTTCCTCGCTGGAGTTCCTCGACAACGTCAAGGTCGACCTGTTCCCGGACGAGGTCTACCTGTTCACCCCGAAGGGCAAGATCCTGGCCCTGCCGCGCAATTCCACCGCGCTGGACTTCGCCTACGCCGTGCATACCGACGTCGGCAACATGGCCGTGGCCTCGCGCGTGGACAAGAAGCTGGTGCCGTTGCGCACCAAGCTGGTGTCGGGCCAGTCGGTGGAGATCATCACCGCACGCTCGGCCACGCCGAAACCGCAGTGGCTGGAATTCGTGGTTACCAGCAAGGCGCGCACCGCCATCCGCCACCAGCTCAAGCAGCTGGAGCACGAAGACGCCGTGCAGCTCGGCCACCGCATGCTCGACCGTGCGCTGGAAGCGATGGATTCGTCGCTGGAGCGGCTGCCGAAGGGGCGCCTGGATGCGTTCCTGGCCGAACACCGCTTCCCGCGCCTGGAGGCGCTGCTGGCCGAGGTCGCACTGGGCAACTGGATGCCGACCCAGGCCGCGCAGGCGCTGATGGCCTACGCCGAACTGCGTGGCGGCCCGCACTCGCGCCACCATTCGCAGGAAAAGATCCTGATCAACGGCAGCGAGCGCGGCGTGGTCACCTTCGCCGGCTGCTGCCAGCCGATTCCGGGCGACGAGATCATGGGCTACCACACTGCCGGCAAGGGCATCGTGGTGCACCGCATGGACTGCCCGAACCTGGCCGAGCTGCGCAAGTCGCCTGAGCGCTGGGTGCCGATCGGCTGGGACACCACCGTCTCCGGCGACTACGACACTTCGCTGGTGGTGGAAGTGGAGAACGGCACCGGCGTGCTGGCGCAGCTGGCCGCCGCCATCGCGCAGAGCCATTCCAACATCGAGCGTGTGGACTACCTGGACCGTGATTTCAACGCCGCCGTGCTGGCGTTCAACATCCAGGTGCGCGACCGCAACCACCTTGCCGAAGTGATGCGCCGCCTGCGCCGCCTGTCGGTCGTGCAGTCGGTACGCCGCCAGTAACGCGAACCCGGTAGTGCCGGCCGCTGGCCGGCAACTTCGCGATGCTTCCGACGCTCATGGGTTTGCCGGCCAGCGGCCGGCACTACCAAAGCGGCGCGGTAGATCCACGCCATGCGTGGATGCGCCCCCACCCGGTACAATCACCGCTCTGTTTTCCCCCAAGCACCGGAGCGACCCATGTCCCGCCAGATCATCAACACCGAAAAGGCTCCCGCCGCCATCGGCCCGTACTCGCAGGCCGTGCGCGCCGGCAACACCGTGTATTTCTCCGGCCAGATCCCGCTCGACCCGGCCACCGGCGACATCGTCGGCGCCGGCGACGTCGAAGCACAGGCCCGCCGCGCCTTCGACAACCTCAAGGCCGTGGCCGAAGCCGCCGGCGGCTCGCTGGACAAGGTCGTGCGCCTGGGCCTGTACCTGACCGACCTGGGCGAGTTCGCCAAGGTCAACGCCGTCATGCAGGACTACTTCCAGGCCCCGTACCCGGCCCGTTCCACCATCGAAGTTTCCGGCCTGCCGAAGGGCGCCAACTTCGAGGTCGACGCGGTGATGGTCATCGACTGACCGCCACGTGGCACGCAAGGCGGCGGTCACCCCGGTCCTGTCACCGTCCGGCGAAGCATCGCTTGCGATGCTCGCCGGCGTCGGTCCGGCCGTGGCCGCCAAACTGCAGGCACGTGGCCTGGCCACCCTGCAGGATCTCTGGCTTCATCTGCCGCTGCGCTATGAAGACCGCACCCGGCTGACCCGCATCGAAGACCTGCGCAACGGCGTGCCGGCGCAGGTGGAAGGGCGGGTGGTCGCGGTCGAGCGCGGCATGCGCTACCGGCCGATGCTGAAGGTCGCCGTGGAGGATGAAGGGCAGGGCACCCTTGTGCTGCGCTTCTTCCACTTCCGCCAGCAGCAGGTCGGCCAGTTCGCGGTCGGCAACCGGCTGCGCTGCTTCGGCACGCCCAAGCCGGGCCACCTCGGCCTGGAAATCGTCCACCCCAGCTACCAGGTGCTGGGCCGCAAGGACGATCCCGAACTCGGCGACCGCCTCGACCCGGTGTATCCCACCGTCGAAGGCGTCGGCCCGATGACCATGCGCAAGCTGATCGGCCAGGCGCTGGACCGCCTGCCCGAGGAAAGCACGCTGGAACTGCTGCCCAGTGGCTGGCTGGATGGCCTCGGCCTGCCGTCACTGCGCAGCGCGCTGCTGACCGTGCACCGGCCGCCGCCGGATGCCGATCTGGCCGCGCTGGCCGCAGGCACCCATCCAGCGCAGCGTCGTCTGGCAATGGAAGAGCTGCTGGCCCATCACCTCAGCCTGCGCCGCCAGCGCATCGCCTTGCAGGCGCACCATGCGCCGCCGCTGGCCGGCCCCGGCAAGCTGGCCAAGGCGCTGCTGAAGCAGCTGCCGTTCGCGCTGACCGGCGCGCAGGCGCGCGTGTTCAAGCAGATCCGCGAAGACCTCGCGCGGCCCAGCCCGATGCTGCGGCTGGTGCAGGGCGATGTGGGCTCCGGCAAGACCGTGGTCGCCGCGCTGGCGGCGATGCTGGCGGTGGAGCAGGGCAAGCAGGTTGCATTGGCTGCGCCCACCGAGCTGCTGGCCGAACAACATCTCAACAACCTGCGCGGTTGGCTGGAACCGCTCGGCGTGCGTATCGCCTGGCTGGCCGGCAAGGTCACCGGCAAGGCGCGCGCCAAGGTGATGGAGCAGGTCGCCAACGGCGAAGCGCAGGTGGTGGTCGGCACCCACGCGCTGATGCAGGAGGCGGTGGTGTTCCAGGATCTGGCGCTCGCCATCGTCGACGAGCAGCACCGCTTCGGCGTGCACCAGCGGCTGGCCCTGCGCGACAAGGGCGCGGGTGGCAACAGCGTGCCGCACCAGCTCGTGATGACCGCCACGCCGATTCCACGCACGCTGGCGATGTCCGAATACGCGGATCTGGATGTCTCGGCCATCGACGAACTGCCGCCGGGCCGCACCCCGGTGCAGACCGTGGCACTCAACAACGACCGCCGTCCCGAACTGATCGAGCGCATCGCGCTGGCCTGCCAGGAAGGGCGGCAGGTGTACTGGGTGTGCACGCTCATCGAGGAAAGCGAAGAGCTCGACGCCACGCCGGCGCAGGCCACTTACGAATCGCTGCAGGCGCTGCTGCCGGGCGTGCGCGTGGGGCTGGTGCATGGCCGCCTGAAGGCCGCCGAGAAGCTGGCGACGATGGTGGCGTTCAAGGCGGGTGAGATCGATCTGCTGGTGGCGACCACGGTCATCGAAGTGGGCGTGGACGTACCGAACGCTTCGCTGATGGTGATCGAGAATGCCGAGCGCCTCGGCCTGGCCCAGCTGCACCAGTTGCGCGGCCGCGTGGGCCGCGGTTCGGCGGTGTCGCGCTGCGTGCTGCTGTACCAGGCGCCGCTTTCGCAGATGGCACGCGAGCGTTTGCAGACCATGCGCGAAACCAACGATGGCTTTGTCATCGCCGAGAAGGATCTGGAGCTGCGTGGCCCCGGTGAACTGCTCGGTACCCGCCAGACCGGCCTGGCCGGTTTCCGCATCGCCGATCTCGCGCGTGATGCCGGCCTGCTGCCCGGCGTGCATGACCTGGCCGAACGCCTGCTGGACCAGCAACCCGCGCTGGCCGATCGCGTGGTGCAGCGCTGGATCGGCACCGCCGTGCGTTACGCCTCGGCGTAATGCCGCATTGGTGGGTGTGGACCCTGGTTCACACATCCACGCATGGCGTGGATCTACTGCGCGCTGCGCGCGTGAGTCGAGCATGGCTCGACTCTACAGGCAGCGCTTTCGATCACCTTCCCGTCATCCCCGCATGGCGTAGATCTACAGCGCCAAACGTTCCGACAGACCGGGTAGCACGAGATACTCGGACGCCTTCCCGACGCGCTCTTTGCTGACAAGCCCGGAAGCCACCAATCCGTTCAGATCCTTCAACGCGGTCGGATAGGTAATGGTGTGTGCCGCCTGGTGGCTGGCGACGGTGTAGGTCCGGTCAGGATCCTTCAGCGCGTTGGCCAGCAACGCGCGCTGACGATGATTGAGAGGCACACCGCCAAGCCGGGCGGTTCGCAGCACGCGTCGCGCTGCCTGATCCTCCGCATGCTTCCTGGCGATGTAGGCATGCAAACCCTGGATCGATTGCTCAATCGCCTCCAGTTGTTGCGCCACGAAGTAGCCAAGATCCCGGTTGTCGCTTTCGGTGTAGAGGTAGGCCTGCATGTACTTGCCTGGGGACTCCTTCAACACGCTGGAAATGGAGAAGTACTCGGTCATCCAATATCCGGCATTCATCATCGCCCAGTAGAACAGTGCGCGTGCCGTACGGCCATTGCCATCCACGAAAGGATGGTCATAGCCAATCTGGAAATGCAGTGCGATGGCTTTGGCGACAGGATGGATGAACGGTGTGCTTTCCTCATTGATGAACGTGCACAGCCGCTCGATCCGTGCGGGCACTTCCTCGGCCGGAGGAGGGATGTGCAGCAGCGTAGGTGGTGAGCCGCGATCGAAGATCGCAACGTTGTCTTCGGCGGTTCTGAAACGCCCGCTGTCGGTTGGAAGCTCCAGCGTGCCGTCGGTGAGGATGCTGTGCAGCTCCAGAATCTCGCCGGGAGTGATCGGGCGTATGCCGCGCTCGCGGATCACGTTCATTGCCACGTAGTTGTTGTAGATCATGCGCTCGGACTGGTCGCGCGGCGCACGGCCTGTGCTCAGCATTTCCTTTGCCACCGCCCGCGTGGTCGAGGCGCCCTCCAGCTGCGATGAGGTCATCGCTTCCTCGATCAGCGAGCGGATCAGGAACCGTCCTTGGCCGCTGGCAGCATCCACCCCCTTCACCGAGCCTGCGGCCTCCCGATCAATGTAGTGCAGGTGCCGCTGCATTGAATCGGTAAGTGCCAGCCTGAAGGGTTGCTGCGTCTTGTCCAGCAACAGCGGTAGCGGCTTCAGCAATGCTGCGCGCGTCCACGTGATGCCCAGCCACCACTGCTCCGCGTTCAGGCCCGCCGGTGGCGCTCTGTGGCGGACTTTGTCCCAGTGCTCATAGGCGCCGTTCACCTCGGGCCCGATCCGGGCGTCCAGGATGGTACCGAGGGTCTCCATGTACTTCCGGGTGAGGGTTGCCAGATCGGGAGCTGGCGCGGGCAGCTTCATGGTTGTTTTCTATAAAATGTTCAACACTTTTTATAGCAAATGATGTTGGGCGCTCCAAGCGACCCGAACTAGAATCTGTTCATGTTCGTGAGTGCGTTGGGCGGGGCGTTGGTGGGGCAACGGATCCAACCCTCTCCACTACATCTTTGCCGCCGGGGCAGACCGGTATTGCAACGGTCATCATCCCGGTCCACACTTCGTTGCCGATCTGAAGACGGCAACGATGACCCACAAGATCCCCCTGTTGATCGACACCGACCCCGGTGTGGACGACGCCCTGGCCCTGCTGATGGCCTTTGCCGATGAACGGCATGACGTGGTCGCCCTGACCATCGCCGCCGGCAATGTCGGCCTGCAGTACACCGTCCGCAACGCCCTCAAGCTCTGCGACATCGTCGGCCGCGCCGACGTACCGGTGTTTGCCGGCAGCCCGGATCCGCTGCTGCATCCCTCCGTTGACGCCGCCCACGTGCATGGCCGTGACGGCTACGGCGACGTGGACCTGCCGCCGCCGAGCCGCCAGGCTGAAGCCGAGCACGCCGCACTGGCCATCCTGCGCCTGTCGCACGAGCACGCCGGTGAACTGATGCTGGTGATGCTTGGCCCGCTGACCAACCTGGCCCTGGCACTGAAGCTGGACCCGACCCTTCCCGAGCGCATCAAGCGCATCGTGGTGATGGGCGGTGCGGTCACCTGCCACGGCAACATCACCCCGGCGGCCGAATTCAACATCGCGTTCGATCCGGAAGCGGCGCACGTGGTGTTCACTTCGTTCAAGCACCTGCTGGTGTCGGACTGGGAGGCCACCGTCGCCCATGGCCTGCCGCTGCAGGATGCTGAAAAGTGGCTGCAGGCTGATTCCGATCGCGCCCGTTTCTACGAGCTGATCTCGCGCAAGACCCGTGGCCTGTCCGAGGACAGCAAGGGTGGCCGCTGGTATACCGCCGATGCGGTCGCCATGGCCTGGGCGCTGAACCCGGAAGGGCAGCTGCAGGTCGAATCGCGGCCGCTGAACGTGGAGCTGAACGGTACGTTCAGCCGCGGCGCCACCATCGTCGACTGGAACCGCCAGACCGGCCAGCCGGACAACTGCGATCTGCTGATGGCCTACGACCAGCAGCGTTTCGAGGCCCTGGTGCGCCAGGCCCTGGGCGCGGACTGAAGTCTGTTGACCCGCACCGGTTGCCCCGAGCGGCAACCGGTGCTTATAATGCCGCTCTTGACCACCAGCCCATTTACGGTGTGAGCCCATGAAGGCCGATATCCATCCGAACTACCGCGACGTCGTCTTCCATGACGTCACCTCCGATTTCAAGTTCCTGACCCGCTCGACCATGGGCACGAAGGAAACCATCCAGTGGGAAGACGGCAACGAATACCCGCTGGTCAAGGTTGAAATTTCCTCTGCTTCGCACCCGTTCTACACGGGCAAGCACAAGGTCATCGACACCTCGGGCCGTATCGACAAGTTCCAGAAGCGCTACGCGCGCTGATCTGTCGATCCAGCTTCGAACCGACGGCCGCGCTCTGCGCGGCCGTTTGTTTTTCCCCAACGCCTACCCAACGGGCGTTTGGATGGACGGAACACTGCGTTCGGATGACAACGCTTTTGCCGATCCGGGCCGCTCAACGGCCGGCGTCTGGCCGCCTGTTGTATACGACTTCTGTCTAGCGCCGGGCAAATGCTGCTGTGCGATAATGGCGTGATCCCCGGCACAGGCCGAGGACGTCATTCACGTGCCTGACCAATGCGCTTGGGCAGGCGCCTTCCCATGAAGGAGCGCACACAGTGTCCGATCTTGATCAGGTCACGCTCAACGCCGGCGATAAGTCGGTCGTTCTGCCCGTCATCAAACCCACCCTTGGCAACGACTGCGTCGACATCGCGAAGCTGACCAAGGAAACGGGGTATTTCACCTACGATTCCGGCTTCACCGCGACGGCCAGCTGCAAGTCCGCCATCACCTACATCGACGGCGACAAGGGCGTGCTGCTGTACCGCGGCTACCCGATCGAACAGCTGTCGGAAAAGTCGAGCTACGTCGAAGTGGCCTACCTGCTGATCAACGGCGAGCGCCCGAGCGCCGAGCAGCTGAAGGCCTTCACCGACGAGCTGGCGGCTGAAGCCAACGTCGATGAGTCGATCAACACCCTGATCGGCAGCTTCGCCAAGGATGCACATCCGATGGCCATCCTGACCGCCGCCATCGCGCAGCTGTCGGGCATCTACCACGCCTCGCTGGACCTGTCCGACGCCGAACAGCGCCGCCAGGCCGCTGTGCGCCTGATCGCCAAGGTGCCGACCCTGTCGGCGCTGATCTACCGCCACGGCAAGGGCCTGCCGGCCAACAAGCCGGACACCTCGCTGGACTATGTCAGCCGCTTCCTGAAGCAGACCTTCGAGTCGGCTGATGGCCAGTACGATCTGAACCCGGACGTGGTCAAGGCGCTGGACCTGCTGTTCATCCTGCACGCCGACCACGAGCAGAACGCCTCGACCTCGACCGTGCGTCTGGTCGGCTCGACCGGTGCCAACCCGTACGCGTCGGTTGCCGCTGGCGTCACCGCGCTGTGGGGTCCGGCCCACGGCGGTGCCAACGAAGCCGTGCTGAAGATGCTGGAAGAGATCGGCAGCGCTGACAACGTCGAGTCCGCCGTGGTCAAGGCCAAGGACAAGACCTCCGGCTTCCGCCTGATGGGCTTCGGCCACCGCGTGTACAAGAACTTCGATCCGCGCGCCAAGGTCATCGGCGAGATGACCAGCAAGGTGCTCAAGCAGCTGGGCGTGCAGGATCCGCTGCTGGACGTGGCCGTGAAGCTGGAACAGGCTGCGCTGCAGGACGAGTACTTCGTCGCCCGCAAGCTGTACCCGAACGTCGATTTCTACAGCGGCATCATCTACAAGGCGCTGCAGATCCCGACCGAGATGTTCACCGTCATGTTCGCCCTGGGCCGTACCTCCGGCTGGGTCTCGCATTGGCTGGAACAGCAGGTTGACCCGGAAATGAAGATCGGCCGTCCGCGCCAGGTCTACACCGGCAGCGACGTGCGCGACTACCAGGGCTGATCGCCCGCGTAGATTGTGCCGAGAACGCCCCGCATCTGCGGGGCGTTTTTTTTGGAGCGGACCTGGTAGGTGCGGACCGTTGGTCCGCACGATTTCGGCGCCCGCGAAAAATCATCCACGCATGGCGTGGATCTACCACCGCATCCGCCTTCGGTAGGTGCCAACCTTGGTTGGCACGCTCTTCACCGCGCCAAGACCGCGTGATTCAAGGGTCTCGCCAGCTTCACAAGCGCTCGCGCAGCCTCAGGACGCCAGCTGCATCCGCAGCATCTGATCCGGAGCGTCCGTCCCATGAGTACCCGATTCGACCCACCCGAGCGCGGCCCGCTCGGCCCTGACGTCGGCACTGTCGTCGCCGCCCCCATCGTCGCCCCGCCAAGCGAAAGCGCCGTGTCCTGGGGTGCAATCTTCGCCGGTGCCGCCGCCGCCGCCGCGTTGTCCCTCATCCTGCTGATTCTCGGCGTGGGCCTGGGGCTGTCCTCGGTGTCGCCGTGGTCGTTCGAAGGCGTCAGCAAGGAAACCTTCGGTTGGTCCAGCATCATCTGGCTCACCTTCACTGCGCTGGCGGCTTCGGGTCTGGGTGGCTATCTGGCAGGACGCCTGCGTACCAAGTGGACGCAGATCCACGGCGACGAAACCTACTTCCGCGATACCGCACATGGCTTCGTGTCGTGGGCGGTGGCCACGCTGCTCACCGCCGGTCTGCTCACCTCGGCCATCGGCGGCGTACTCGGCACGGGCGCGAAAGTGGCCGGTGCCACGGCTGGTGCTGCAGTATCCACCGCCGGCGTCGCCGCAGCGGGCGCCGGTAGCGTTGCGGCGGCTGCACCGGAAGGCGACCTCAACTACTGGGTGGACTCGCTGTTCCGCAGCGCCACCAGCGCAGGGCGGTCTGATCCTGCAACGCCGCCTCCGCCGGGTGCGCCGATGGATCCGAATGCGGCCCCGTCGCCGCCGGTCGCAAGCGTCGGCCCGCGCGACGCGCGCATGGCCGCACCGCCGCGTCCGATGCCGGGTAATGGCCCGGTGGCTGACCGCCGTGAAGTGCGTGCAGAGGTGAATCGCATCATCGTCAACAGTCTGCAGGGAGATGGCCTGGATCCGGCCGACACCCAGTACCTGTCCCAGCTGATCGCGCGCGAGACCGGCATGAGTCAGGCCGAAGCGCAGGCGCGCGTGACCGATGTGCAGACGCGCATGCGTGCTGCGCTGGAGAAGGCCAAGAACACTGCCAAGCAGGCGGCCGACGACGCCCGCAAGGCAGCAGCGTATGCCGCGCTGTGGCTGTTCATCACGCTGCTGATCGGCGCGTTCTTCGCCAGCCTCAGCGCCACCTGGGGCGGCCGCCGTCGCGACCTGTAACCCCCGTTCCATGCAAGGAGACCTGCCATGAAAATGATTCTGCTCTGGTTGTTGGGCGTGCCGATTCCGCTGCTGATCCTGTACGCGATCTTCTTCTGATCGCGCGCCAATGCGAGGTCCACGCATGCGTGGATGGGTATTTGTAGGGTCGAGCCGTGCTCGACTCTACAAAACCTTGCTTCAGGATCTGAACGAATTCTGACACTGAGTGTCGCTTTCACATCTTTTCGGATCTATTGCATAGGCATCACATCCGGGGCGATAGAACCTGAGGGCACTTACTCAGCCACGGAGACCACCATGAACCGACTGCTTGCCATTGCCCTCATCGCCACGCCGCTGGCTCTGCTGAGCCCGCACGCATTTGCCCAGTACACCGGCCCAGGCGCAGGAACCGCTGCCAGCACCGTGGCCGATGCGCGCGCCCAGCGCGACGACCAGCCGGTGGTGCTGCGTGGCAACCTCGTCGCCAAGCTTGGCCACGAGCGTTACCAGTTCCGCGATGCCAGTGGCCAGATCGAAGTGGAGATCGATGACGAAGACCTGCCGCAGCAGGCCATTGGTGCGGACACCGTGGTGGAACTGCATGGCAAGGTCGATACGCATCGGTTCAAGCCGACCGACATCGATGTTGATCGCGTGACCGTGGTGCCCGCAGGCTGAGGCTCGCGCTCATTGCGACATGTAGAGTCGAGCCATGCTCGACTCGCACGCACAGCGCGAACAGCAGTCGAGCATGGCTCGACTCTACAAAGGCGAGGCAATGAGGTTTGTTGTATTCAATGGATGAGGAAAATTGCATAGCCATGGCCGGTGGATCCACGCCATGCGTGGATGGCCCACTGTAGAGTCGAGCCATGCTCGACTCGCACGCATAGCGCGAACAGCGCGAACAGCAGTCGAGCATGGCTCGACTCTACAAAGGCGAAGCAATGAGATTCGTTGCATTTACCGAATGAGGGAAATTGCGTAAGCCTGGAACGTTGAACTAATTCAAAGATTCTTCTTAACGTTCAACGTTTTAGGAATGCTTGAATGGCCTGCAGGACAATGGGTTTCTAACATTCTCTCCGTCGCCCGCAACCACCTCTGCGGGCGGCGCCTCCCTCCCTTTCTCCTTAGGGGAGGGGGGCTTTCTCATTCCCCCTTGTCCGAGAGAGACAACCCATGCACGCCATTCTCAAGAAGGCCGCGCTCGCTGCAGCGCTGGCCACGGCTTCGCTGTCCGCGCACGCCGTGGAAACCAAGATCTCCGTCTACGCCGACGTCGACCCAACCCTGGCCCTGCTGCGTGATGACGGCAGCGCACTGCCGGACGCCGTCACCCTGACCCATGATCCGCTACGCGGCCTGGTGCCGAGCACCCAGCACGTGCGCATCCACTCCAATGATGAAGCCGCCGATATCGAGGCCAAGATTGGTAGCGCCTTCGTGCTCGCCAACGGTGATGGCAAGGTTACTGTGCCGATGACGGTCAGCCTCAACAACCGCGCGCTGGCAGTGACTCCGATTGAGTTCAAGGCCGCCGATCTGTTCACCGGTGCCGGTTCCACCCCGGGCGCGTCGATCTCGATGCCGCTGGTCATCGCGCAGACCACGCCGGCCCCGATTGCCACCAAGGGTGCCTACACCGGCATCGTCAACATCGTGCTGAACCAGAAGGCCACCACGCCGTAATCCCCGCGCCGGCCCGCACGCCGGGCCGGCTGCTTTTCCAGCGGTACCCCCATGACCCCACACGCCCCCGCCATCACCCGGCTGGCGGTCGCGCTCGCCCTGGCGCTGGCAACGCCGCTGGCGGCGGCGCGCGGCGTCCCGCCCGGCTTCGAGGATCTGGTCGAAGGCCAGACCGAACAACTCGACATCCAGCTGTTCGGCCGCTCGGCCGGGCTGTCGCCGGTGCGCGTGACCCTGGAACACGTACAGCTGGAAGATCCAGCAAGCGTGCTGCAGGCGCTCGACCTGCCCGCCGAGGCGCAGGCCGCGCTGCTGCCCGCGCTGTCACAGTCCATGCCGCGCAACAGCCATCTGGCCTGCCGCTTCGGTGGCGCTACTGCCGGCTGCGGCTATCTCGATCCACCGGATGACCCCGCCGCCGTGCGCGCGTTGTACGACGAAGGCGAGGGCGCGGTGCGCCTTTTCGTTGCCCGCCAGTGGATTCCCGGCAAGCCGGCCGCCGAACGCTTCCACACCGTCAGCGCCAACGCCGAGAACGCCTTCCTGCACCAGCAGGTGATCAATGTGAGTGGCAGCCGCGATTACCAGACGCTGTCCGCGCGTGGCACCGGCGTGCTGGGCTTGTTCGATCGCGGGCATGTCTCCGCTGAATGGAACTTCAACCAGCAGCGCTACCGCAGCCGCGGCAGTGACAGCGCGTTCCAGTTCGACAACGTCTATTACCGCCACGACCTGGGGCAGGCGCACTACCTGCAGGCCGGGCGCATGGACCGCCGCAACCTGTCCAGCCCCCAGGGTGGCACCTTCAGTTTCAGCATGCTGCCGCTGGACCGCCTGCAGGGCCTGCGCGTGGGCACCACCCAGGCCTATGTGGACGCCGATGCCGCCGTGCAGGCCACGCCGCTGACTGTGCTGCTGGCGCGCGCCGCACGCGTGGACGCCTACGACGGCACGCGCCTGCTGCAGACCTCCTACCTGCAGGCCGGCATCAACCAGATCGACACCCGCAACTTCCCGTTCGGCAACTACACCATCACCCTGCGCATCTACGAAGATGGCGTGCTGGTGCGCAGCGAAGAGGCGCCGTTCGACAAGGGCGGCGACTGGACCAACAGCCAGTGGCAGTGGTTCGTGCAGGGCGGCAAGCGCAACGAGCGCCGCAGTGATCGCTTCGATGGCGAACGCGTGGCGGTGGCCGGCATGCGCGTGCCGCTGGGCCGCGACGTGGCGGTGGTGGCCGGCGCCGCCGACCTCGGCGGTTTCCGCTATGGCGAGCTGCGCGTGGACCTACGCCGCCTGTATGCCACCCAGGAACTGCGCGCCAGCTTCGGCGGCATGCGCGGCAACGATGGCAGCACCGGCCAGCAGCACCAGTTGTCGTACCGCCGCACCGCATCCTGGAACATCTACCAGCAGCGCATGCGCGGCAAGGCCTGCCAGTTCGAGGCCGACGCGCGCGATCAGCTGGGCTGCACCAACTCCCTCACCGCCTCGATGGCGCTGCCGCTGGCCGGTGGCAGTGCCTATGTGGGCTACACGCGGCGCCAGACCTGGCGCGCCGGGCGCGAGCTTCCCGGTGCGGAGGGCGGCCCTCTGGCTGGGCTGGACCCGCTGCTGCCACCGCCGCCGTCATGGCAACCGCGCCGCGAGCCGCAGCTCAGCCGCACCTGGCAGGCCAGCTTCAGCCGCAGCCATCGCTGGCAGGATTTCAGTGTCTCCACCCGCGTGGGCGTGTGGCAACAGCGCGCCAGCGACAGCCTGCGCGGCAGTGACCAACGCGACCGCGGCATCTACTTCAACCTGAGCCTGACCCGCCTGCTGCGCGGTACCGCCGGCAGCGGCCAGCGCCGCTACAGCGTGGACGTGCGCCAGCCGCAGCACCAGCGCCCGGACATCAACTACAGCGTCGGCCACAGCCTGCGCCAGGAAGTCGACGCGCAGTACCGCGAGCTGTCGGCCGAACTGCGCGCCAACAACAACGACCGCTACAGCGCCACGCTCAGCGGCCAGCTGCAGAACAGCCTGGGCCAGAGCGGCGCCACGCTGGCGCACTACCAGCAGCGCGGCCGCAGCGAGACCGCCTACAGCGGCATGCACAGCTCCGGCTTCGCACTGGGCAAGCGCGGCTTCTACTGGAGCGGCAGCAACGGTGCCGATGCCGGCCTGGCCGTGCAGGTGGCCGACACCGATGACGTCGACCTGCGCGGCGTGGCGGCCGAACTGCAGGTGGGCGGCCTGCGCAGGCAACGCCTGCAGATTGGCGAGCGCCGGTTGCTGCCGTTGTCGTCGTACCAGTCGCACCGCGCCGAAGTGCAGGACGCCAGCACGCTGGACAGCATCGCCGCCATCCGCGTGACCGGCGTGGGTGGCGCACGGCCGATGTTCCTCAACCCCGGGCGGCTGATGCGCATGCCGGTGCCGATCGAGGTGACCTACACCTTCATCGGCAACGCCAAGGATCTCGCCGGAGCGCCGTTGGGCGGCGCCCGCATCCTCAACGCGCCGGTGCCCGGCACCAGCGCCAACGGCGGCTTCGTCGCCGACTTCCCGCGTCGCGAAACAACGCTGTACCTGCTGCAGGACGACCGCCTGCTGCACTGCCCGCTGCAGGTGCGCGAGCGCCGCCAGGTGGTGCTGCTGGTCGGCGCCGTGCACTGCGAGCCGCTGGCCGTGGCCCAGCTGCCGGCAGAGATCCGCCAGCAGGCTCGCGTGACGCGCCTGCTGCAGGAACGCGCCTTGATTGCCGCCACGCCCCAGACCGCTGCTGCAGGAGGAACGCCATGAACCGGCGTGTGTTGTTGGTGTTGATGCTGGTGTGTGCGCTGGTGGTGCTGGCGCCGAGGGCGTGGGCGCAGTGGCCACCGGAGACGCATCCGGCGGATCAGAACCGGGACATCGTGATGTCGTGGGATCGCTCGGCGGTGCCGGGTGATGTGGAGCTGTGGGCACCGCGGACGGTGTTGGGGTTCAGTCACGACCTGGCGATGAAGTACGGGCAGATCCATGTGGTTTGTGGGTCTGCTTCTGATAGTGAGTTTGGGAAGTGCCCAACAGAAGGCGAGCCCTCGCTTGCATCCGGAACATCTGAAGTTGTGTTGCGTCTTGCAGAGCGCCGGACCGGGCTGATTGCGGAAGTCCGTGCAATTGGAAGCATGCGGAGAGTCATGTCAGGACGGATATGCACTGGTGACTTCTGGGATGACCGGGTGCGCCCCTTGGAATCAGCATTCTGGTTTCGATGCGGTGTAGGGGGAGGCGCAGATGACCCGCTTGGAACTGGCGTCGAGCTGATCCTGCCTCAACGTGAGATCTCACGGCTCGTCGCCGGCCACTGGAAGGCCACGATGCGTCTGAACATCAAAGCCGACCCAGCCGCAGCACCGGTCGCCACAGCCACCTTCAACTTCGACTTCACCGTCACCGACTACGACGCCATCTCGATCTACTTCCCCGGCTTCGATGGCGTTGCACCCCTGGTCAACATGGACCTGCGCTACGACCCCATCCGCAAGGTCGTCGCCGGGCGCAAGGACGTGGACATGTGCCTCTACGACGGGGTGGGTTCGCAGAGCGAATTCCTCGGTGTCACCGTGCGCGACAGCGGGCCACGCCCACCGCCGGGGCGCGACTTTGCGGTTTGGCATCAGGACGGAGGCAGCGACGACACCCAGCGCCTCGACTACCAGGTCGGCCTGAACTACGGCGGCAATCTGCTGGCAATGAAGCACGGCGAAGAACAGCTGCTGCGTGGCATCGACAGCGCGCAACTACGCATGGTGCTGCTGCCGGGCATCAGCCAACCCGTGTACTGCGTGCCCACGCCACTGACGCTGGAAACACCGGCCACGCCCATCGCCAGCAAACGTCCCGGTCTCTACGACGGCGAGCTGACGGTAGAGCTGCGCGTGCCGACTGCCAAACCCTGATCTCCCCGGAGGCTCATCATGAAAAAGCTGCTGTTCTGCCTGTTGCCGTTGAGTGCACTGCTGGCCCCACCGGCACAGGCCAATCTGTCCATTCATCCGATGCGTGCCGCGGTGGACGCCAAGCACGGCACGAAGATCCGCGTGTACTCGCAATCCACCCAGCCACAGTACGTGCAGGCGCGGCTGCTGCGCATCAACAACCCGGCGCAGGTGGGGGAGGAAGAGATCGAAGTGGAAGCCGCCGATGCAGCGATTGCCATCACCCCCGGCAAGTTCGCACTCAGTGGCGGTAGCAATCGCCTGATCCGGGTGATTCCGCTGCAGACCGTCGAAAAAGAGGCGGCCTATCGCATCTACTTCGAGGGCGTGAATGGCCCCGACGGCACGATCCTGGAGGGCGACGAGCAGGCGGCGCAGGCCAACGTCGGCGTCAGCCTGATCTGGGGCGCGCTGGTGAACGTCGTGCCTGCCAAGGGTCGCGTGGATCTGCAACTGCAGGGCAACACCCTGCGCAACACCGGCACGTTGCGTGTAGGCATTACCGGTGCTGCCGAGTGCAGCGCCGGTGGCGTATGTACGCCGCGTGAGCTGTCGAAAAGCCTCTACCCCGACGCTGCGCTGACCCTGCCGTTCCAGCTCCAGCCCGGCAACACCCTGCAGTTGCAGTACCGCCTGTCGAACGACGGCTATCGCGATCACGTAACGACCCTGGCGCCGAGCGCCTGACCTTCTATCGCCCCGCGCAAGCGCGGGGCTTCATTTCCCTTTGGTGTTAAGGAGAACAAGCATGAATCGAATCTATCGACGTATCTGGAGTGTGGCCAAGCAGTGCTGGGTGGTGGGCAGTGAATTCGCCAAGACGGTGTGCGGAGCATCGTCGCAGCATCGCAAGGGCGCACAGCGCGTGGCTTTGCTTGTAGCCTTCCAGTCGCTCACGGTGGCCGCTCACGCCGCTGCAGTAGCGAGCCCTGACTGCGGAGCGGAAGAGGCGTGGCGTGAGGGGTGCCTCTACAAGGCGGCGACGGCTCCGGGCGTCCGCGCATTCTCGCTGCTGAGTTCGACGGCACCCTTGCTTACAGGTGGTGGCGCTATAGCGATAGGGCAGAATACAACCGGGTTCGGGCACGGAATTCGCATCAACGGCAACAACAGTTCCGCCTTTGGCAACTCGGTGGAGACCTATGGCGTCGACAACGTTGCCATAGGCTATCAATCGAAGGCTGTGGGTGGACACAGTGTGGGTCTGGGAGCGAAATCCAGAGCATCAGGATTCGGGTCAACGTCGCTGGGCAATGATTCCGGTGCAACCCGCACGAATGCGGTGGCACTGGGGAGCGGCGCGCTCGCGCAGAACCAGAACTCGGTGGCGCTGGGAGCCAACGCAATCACCAACGAAGACAATGTCGTCTCTGTGGGCAGCTCCAGCGAGAAGCGCCGCATCGTCAATGTCCAGGATGCGCGTTTGAATTCGGGTAGCACAGACGCAGTCACGGGCAAGCAGTTGTATGAAGAGCGCCAGAAGACCGAATCCATGATCTATCAGACGTCCGCGGCCGGAAACATCAGGCTGGGCTCTGGTAATACTGGAACCGTGCTTGATGTACGCAATGGCACGGGAGCCAATCGCAAAGTTACCGGCGTAGCGGATGGCACCCTGGGCACAAGCAGTACCGACGCGGTTTCCGGCAAGCAGCTTCATGCCACCAACACCAAGTTGGGGACTGTTGAGAAGACCGCAGATGCTGCGAAAGTAGACGTGGCAGCGGTACGGGCCATCGCGCAGGCGGCCGCGAATCGGATCGACGCCGCGACTCTGGCCTTGGGCAAGGGAGCTACCGCAGAGAATGGCAGCTTCGGCATCAGCACCGCACTCGGCAACAATGCCAAAGCGTACAACGGCCGCAGCGTAGCGCTGGGTGATGACGCGCGCGCCGGCGTGGATGCGGATGGGAACAAGGTGGCCAACCAGAACGCGGGTGTCTCGGTCGGTGCCGGAACCCGTAGCGCCAACGGCGCGGTTGCAACCGGCTTCCGTGCAAATGCAAGCGGCAACTTCTCGATTGCCGTAGGCGGTGATGCCAAAGCCCAGGCTGAGCACGCTACGGCGGTTGGCTATCTGAGCAAGGCAGGCGCCAGCCAGGCAACGGCACTGGGGCGTGGCAGCGAGGCAACGGCGCAGTTCGCCAGCGCGCTGGGCAATCTGGCCAAGGCTACGAACACCAGTTCCGTGGCGCTGGGTGACCGCTCTCAGGCTTCACATGAGAATGCCGTTGCGCTGGGTGCAGGTGCAGTGACCGCTTCGGCCAATTCGGTATCGGTTGGCAGCGCCAGCAGGAAGCGGAAGATCCAGTACATCGCCGATGGCGTAGTGGGGGCCGGCAGCACGGATGCCATCACCGGTAACCAGCTTCATGCCACCAACCAGGCCGTGACCAAGGCCCAGACAGCAGCAGACGGCGCGACCACCACTGCCAATGCCGCAAAGGTGGAATCGGGCAAGGCACTGGCCGAGACGGTGGTGCTGGGTGGCCTGGTCAACCAGACCGCTGCCAATGGCAGTGTTCGTCTGGGCCAGAAGAACAGTGGCACGCAGCTGGATGTGCGCAACAGCGCCAATGCGAACCGCAGGATTATGGGCGTCGCCGATGGGGCCATCAGCGCGACCAGCAACGAGGCCGTGACCGGCAAGCAGCTCCATGAAACCAACGCGAACGTGACTGCGGCCCAGACGGCAGCCACCGCGGCGAAGGTCAGTGCGGATAAGGCGTTGGCTGAAACCGGAGTGCTGAGTGGTCTTGTCGGTCAAGTCGCTGTCAACGGCAACGTTCGTGTTGGCGAGAAGAACAGCGGCACCGTGCTGGATGTGCGCAACAGCGCGAATGCGAATCGGAAGCTGACCGGCGTGGCCGATGGTGCGGTCAGCGCCAGCAGCTATGAGGCCGTCAACGGCAGGCAGCTCAACTCCACCAATGACAAGGTGACGATGGTGGAGGGCATTGCCAGGGCTGCGGGCACGGAAGCTGCTGCGGCAAAGACGGATGCAGCCAAGGCGCTGACCGAGACAGCGGCATTGGGTGGGCTTGTGGCGCAGGTATCTGCGTCTGGCAATGTGCGCTTGGGCGAGAAGAACAGCGGCACGACGTTGGATGTGCGCAATAGCGCCAATGCCGAACGGAAGATCAGTGGTGTTGCAGATGGCTCTATTGATGCCAGTAGCACAGAGGCCGTGTCGGGTCGCCAGCTCTACGCGACGAATAGTCGAATTTCGGATTTGGAGAGCGCCAATCACTATGTGAGTGTGGGTGTTGACTCATTCAGTGAGCGCGCAGAGGCGGCCTTGCTTGGGGTGGCTATTGGTGATTCAGCGAAGGCCGGAGCTGAAGGTGGCACCGCCTTGGGGGCATTCGCAACAGCGCTGGGAAAGAACTCAGTGGCAGTTGGCCGTGGAGCTGGAGTCGCTGGTGGCGCCTCAGATGGTTTTGCGATGGGGGCAGGTGCTCAGGTGCATGCAAACAACGGAGTTGCGATCGGAGCGGGCGCTGTGGTTGGGAGCTCTGCTGTTGGCTCCATGGCGTTGGGTGCAGACTCCGCTGCAGATGAGCCTGGAACGGCGTCTTTTGGTAATGCTACAACTCAACGTCGTCTCACCAACATCGCCCGAGGCACCGCCGACCACAACGCCACCACTGTCTCCCAGCTCAAGGATTCCCTCGCCACCCTCGGCGGCGGCGCAGGTATGGATGGCAGCGGAAATATCATCGCACCGACCTACGCAGTGCAGGGCGGAACGCAGAGCACCGTCGAGGATGCGCTGACGGCACTCGATGGCGCCGTCATCACCGCCGGTCGTCGCGCGGACAAGGTGGAAGGTCAGCTGAGCTCGATCTTCCAGGATTCACCCTCGGCCCGTGCCGACGGCATGAGCCAGATCGCGCTGAATGGCGTGAACGGCATGGTGCTGACCAATCTTGCCGACGGCCGAGTAGCCCCAGGAAGCCGTGATGCCGTAACAGGCAACCAGCTGTACGCCGCAGAGCAGAAGATCTCGCAGAATCGGAATGATCTGGAGGCGATGCGCAAGGAGCGGGAGATGGGGCAGCAGGCAATGCGTGGGTTGGATGCGAGCGTCATCGACTACGGTGGTGCGCGTTTGACTGGCGTGGCCGAGGCGAAGCTCTCGGCTGACAGCTCGGACGTTGTGCGCGGCAGTCAGCTCTATGAGACCAATAGCCGCATTTCGGAACTTGAGGGCGACGCGCAGTTCATGAGTATCGGCTCAGCCCCCTTCAGTGAGCGTGCTGCAGCCGGTGTGGCAGGCGTTGCGGTCGGAAATTCAGCAAAGACTGGACTAGAAGGAGGAACCGCGGTGGGCACGTTTGCGGAGGCGATGGGAAAGAACTCCACCGCAATTGGTAGAGCGGCGACTGTCTCTGTGGACTCTGCGAATGGATTCGCAATGGGAGTCGGTGCACAGGTCGGTGGAGGCGTGGGCGGTGCGAATGAAGGTATCGCGATTGGTGCTGCCGCAAGAGTTGAAGGCGGAGCTCATGGCTCCCTGGCACTTGGAAACGGTTCCCTGGCAGATGAAGAAGGAGTTGTGTCATTTGGGGGTGTCGGTATGAAGCGCCGCCTCGTAAACATCGCCAACGGCACCGCCAACCACAATGCCGCCACCGTCGGTCAGCTGCGCGGTGCACTCTCCGCCCTCGGCGGCGAGGTGGATGCCAACGGCAACATCGTCGGCCCGCGCTTCAACGTCCAGGGCCAGGCGCAGTCCACGTTGAATGGTGCACTGGAGGCGCTGGATGGTGCGGTCGTCACCAACACCTCGCGCGTGGACAGGGTCGAAACCCAGCTCCGCTCCGTTTTCCAGGACACGCCCTCGGTCCGCGCCGACGGCGTCAACCAGCTCACCCTCGCCGGCGCCAATGGCATGGTCATTTCCAACGTGGCCAACGGCCTGATCGCGGCCGGCAGCCGTGATGCGGTCAACGGTGGCCAGCTGCATTCGATGCAGCAGCAGCTCAACGGCCGCATGGACGGTCTGGAGCAGCGCATCGACGATGCCCCGGCACCGCGTGCACTGGTGTCGTCCTCGGTGCCGACGCCGCAGGCCGAGGAAACTCCTGTGATACCGGATGGCAAGGATTCCCAGCAGGTCGCCTCGGTAGGCGAGGGCGACAAGCCCACACCGCAGCCGAAGGCCAACAAGGATGACTCGCCGAAGCCGCAGGTCGACACCGCTGAACTGGAGAAGATGCTGGCCCGCGCCAACGAGTACACCGATGGTGCGATCAGCAACGTCGAGCGCCGCCTGGACAAGATGGACAAGCGCTTCAACCGCATGGCCGCGATGAGCAGTGCGCAGACGGCGATGGCGATGAACACCGCCGGCCTGGCCACCTACAACCGCCTCGGTGCGGGTGTGGGCTACAGCGAGGGTGAGTCGGCGATGGCGGTGGGCTACCAGCGCGTGCTCAACGAGAAGGGCTCAGCCACCTTCAGCCTCAATGGTGCGTTCACCAACAGCGGTGAGCGCAGCATGGGCGTGGGTGTGGGCATCGGTTGGTAAGCCATGGCGCCCCGGCGTGACGCGCGTAATCCACCCCGCCGCGCCGGGGTCCTCGCCCAGGAGATGGCGATGTACAGATGGGTAAAGGGAATCATCAGCTATCGCACGTTCTATATCTGGCGGGCGCGCTATCGCTACTACACGCGGAACCTGGATCTGTGGACGCTGATGAGCGGGCTGTGCATCGCCGGTCTGTTGCTGGTGCTGTGGTACATGTGGCGGATGCTGAGCGTGCCGACGCCGCGCGTGCACCCGGAGACCGCGGCGCTGCGCATCGAGGGTGTCACCAGGGAGGCGATCCATCGCATCGTGCTGGTACGCCACGCGGGCAGCACGCCGGGTGCCCCGTTCACTACGCCGGAGGAGGTGCGGGCAAGCACGCTGCGCACGATGCGGGTACGGCAGGTGATGGACAGCGAAGTGGTGTGGCGGCTGAAAGCCGACATGCTGGCGGACATTGCTGACTACATCACGGCCACAGGCGGGTGCTTCCCCTACGATTGCCGGCGGGTGCTGGATCGGCTGGACTACGTGCGCCAGGCCGGTGTGGAGAATGCGCAGATCAACGCGGCACTGGCGACGATCCTGGAGGTGTCGCTGGACCAGATGCCGTCGTTGGAGGCAGACGAGCATGAGCGGGTGAAGAGTGGCTGGTCGGATGGGTTCAACGACATCTACTACCAGTCCTGGGTGTTGCGGGACCTGCAGGCCATGCACGCACAGATGATGCGGGAGTATCCGCAGCGTGCCCCCGCACCGTGGTTGCCGCGGCTGCTCAGCGACCCGCTGCGCGATGCCCGTTTTGTCTGGTAGCGGGAGCAAGATGGGCATCATCTGCCAGAGCAGGTAACACCGCTTTTGTAGAGTCGAGCTTGCTCGACTGCTCTCCGCTCAGCCATCGAAATGCACGAAGCACAGTGCGGACCAGCGGTCCGCACCTACCAAACACGGGTGCAGCGCCCCTGTAGAGTCGAGCCATGCTCGACTGCTCTCCGGTCAGCCATCGAAATGCCCGAAGCACAGTGCGGACCAACGGTCCGCACCCACCCAAGGCAGGCACCGCTGCGCTCGCCAGCCATGGACCGGCGCTACCGTCATCCGCCGATGTACGCAGTGATCTCCGCTTCGGCCAGCACCTGCCGCAACTGTGCCACCGACGCGCGTCGCATCGGCTTCTCATCCACCGGTGACAGTGGTGCCTGGCGCAGGGCGTCATACGGCAACACCGCCAGGTCGAAGGTCAGCTCTTCGGCACTGAACACCCACACCGGCACGTCCAGGCAGCGTTCGCGGTCCATGCGCAGGCGGCGTGTTCGCGATTCGGCGGGGATGCCGTGTTCGTCCAGGAAGCGGTGCACGGCTTCCGGGTCGTCACTGTGCAGGTGCAGCTGCACGGGGCTGTTGGCGTCGGCGGTGCCGTCCAGCACGGGACCGGCCAGGCGCGGGGCGAAGCCGTGAAGGAACTCCAGCGCGCGCATCGCGGCTTCACGGCGGCGCTGCAGTTCGTTGCCGTGCTGGGGCCCGGAGAACAGCCGCTGGTACTCGCGCAGGGCGTCTTCGATCTCGGTGTTGCGGGGCAGGGAGGCATCGTCGTGGATGCCGAGCCGGCTGGCGGCCTTCAACTTGGCCTGGTGGTAGTCGCGGATGCCGCCTTCGGCCATCAGGCGGGCGGCTTCGTGGGCGAGGCGGTGACGCCGCTCGCGGGTCTGGCTGGCAGCATGCTGACGGGCGCGATGCATGCGATGACTCCCTGTTGCGACCTGGCTACAGACTAGCGCACGGATGTGACATCTGCGTGGGTATGGCGGATGCAACCGCTTTGGTGGGTGCCGACCTTGGTCGGCACGGGGCGCCAACCAAGGTTGGCAACTACCGGGGCGGCATCGGTGCCAACCGAGGTTGGCACCCACCAACGCTTTGGTAGGTGCCGACCTTGGTCGGCACGGGGCGCCAACCAAGGTTGGCAGCTACCAGAGCCGCATCGGTGCCAACCAAGGTTGGCATCTACCAGAGCGGCACCCACCGCACCCTTCCTCAGAAGATATCGAACGCGGCGGCGTCGGCCTGCGGCGTATTGAGGTTCAGGTCGTAGTCGGTCAGGCGGTCCATGTCCTCCACCTTCACCCACTCGGTGGCGCCGTTGAGGGTGGCCTGGACCATGCCGCTGGGCGGTTCGTTCTGTGCGATCGGGGTGTCCTTCAGCGCGGTGCGCATGTAGTCGATCCAGATCGGCAGGGCGGCCTTGCCACCGTATTCGCGGTAACCCAGCGAGCGGAAGTCGTCGCGGCCCACCCACACGGTGGTCACGTACGGGCCGCCGAAGCCGGAGAACCAGGCGTCGCGGTGGTCGTTGGTGGAGCCGGTCTTGCCACCCACGTCCTCGCGGCCGAGCACCTTGGCCTGGGCACCGGTACCGCGCTGGACCACGTCGCGCATCATCGACACCAGCTGGTACGCGGTGCGGGCGTCGATCGCGCGCGGGGCGGTGCGGGCATCGGGGTTGACCGGCGCGGCCGGGGTTTCGGTCTTGGCTTCGGCCTTGGCGGCAGCAGCCGGGTCCACCTTCGGGGCCGGGGCACCGAAGTTGAAGCCGTCCACCACCTGGTTGACCGGCTGGTCGCTGCTGCCGGCGCAGTCGCGGCAGGCCAGCGCCGGGTTTTCCTTGAACACCAGGTTGCCGTCGCGGTCATTGACCTGGTCGATCAGCCAGGTGTCCACGCGTGAGCCGCCGTTGGCGAACACGGCGTAGCCGCGGGCCACCGACAACGGGGTCAGCGAGGCGGTACCCAGCGACATCGACAGGTTCGGCGGCAGTTCCGATTCGGCGAAACCAAACTCGCTGATGTACTTGCGCGCATAGTCCACGCCCATGCCATCAAGCAGGCGTACCGAGACCAGGTTGCGCGACTGCACCAGCGCTTCACGCAGGCGCATCGGGCCGCGGAAGCCGCCACCGTCGTTCTGCGGGGCCCAGGTCTTGCCGCGGCGGTCGCGGAACACGACCGGGGCGTCGAGCACGATCGAGGCCGGGTTGTAGCCCTTGTCGAAGGCGGCCGCGTAGACGAACGGCTTGAAGCTCGAACCCGGCTGGCGACGGGCCTGGGTGGCGCGGTTGAACTTGTTGCCGGAGAAGCTGAAGCCACCCACCAGCGCCTTCAGTGCGCCGTTGTGGGCATCCAGCGAGACCAGTGCGGACTGGCCGCGCGGGATCTGGTCCAGCAGCCACTCACCTTCCTTGGCACCGGCGCGCACGCGCACGATGTCGCCGCGCTGCACCAGCTTGCCCGGGGTCTTGTTGGTCCACTTGGCGGCGCCGGCCGGCAGCACGATCTCGCTGCGGTTTGCCAGCACCACCGTTGCGCTGCCATCGGCACCGGTGCTGGCGACGATGGCCGGCAGCAGGCCGGCCTGGCCGTACATGCCACGCAGGTGCTCGGCCAGGGCAGCGGCGTCTTCGCCGGCACCCACCTGCACCTGCTTCTCCACGCCGTGCCAGCCGTGGCGGTGGTCGTACAGCAGCAGGCCGTCGCGCACCGACTGGTTGGCGGCGGTCTGCAGGGTGGCATCGATGGTGGTGGTGACGTGGTAACCCTTGTTGACCACATCGCCGCCGAAGCGGGCGATCATTTCCTGGCGCACCAGCTCGGCCACGTAGGGGGCATCGACCTGCACCGGCGGTTCATGCGCGGTGGCGTGCATCGGCACGGCCTTGGCCGCATCGGCCTCGGCCTGGCTGACGAACTTCAGGTCAGCCATGCGCTGCAGCACATAGTTGTCGCGACGCTGGCGGGCACGTTCCGGGTTGGAGATCGGGTTGCCCGAAGACGGGAACTTGGGGATGCCGGCCAGCGAGGCCATTTCATCCAGGTCCAGCTCGTTCAGCTTCTTGCCGTAGTAGAACTCGGCGGCGGCGGCCACGCCGTAGGCGCGGTTGCCGAAGAAACTCTTGTTCAGGTACAGCTCGAAGATCTCGTCCTTGCTCAGCTCGGACTCGATCTTACGCGCCAGCAGGATCTCGGCCAGCTTGCGGGTGTAGCTGTACTCGGAGCTGAGGAAGAACTGGCGGGCCACCTGCTGGGTGATGGTGGAGCCACCCGGCACGCGCTTGTCGTTGGTGGTGGCCAGCAGCCACACCGCTCGGCCGATGCCCATGTAGTCCACACCGCCATGCTCGTAGAAGCGGGCATCCTCGGTGGCCAGGAACGCCTGCTTCAGGCGCTCGGGCACGTCCTTCATGGTGATGGGGGTACGGCGGGTCTCGCCGAACACCGCCATCAGCTTGCCGTCGGCGGCATAGACGTACATGGGCTCCTGCATTTCCACGTCGCGCAGGGTCTGCACGTCGGGAAGCTTGGAAGACACGGCGTAGTACAGACCGCCCACGGCGGCCGCGCCGATCAGCGCCAGGACCAGGACAATCAGGAAGATCCAGCGCAGCCAGCGGCGGAGTCGAGTCATCGGGTTCAGATTCCGATTGCGAATTTCGTGGTCGCAGAGTATAGATTACGCAAGGTGGCGGCTGGGGTCGGCACCGGGGAGCGCAAGGGGAACAGTCAGGGGCTGCATGGTGAATCCGTGAGGGACTTCACAGCAGGGCCGTTGCCATTTGCTAAGAATACGTTATTAATGCTCGGGCGCAGGTCTTGCGTCCAAGTGCCCGTCGGCAGGGGAGAAACCGTGGGGCTCATCCCAAAAAGTCAGTCGCCGCTTGTAGGCGTCGACATCAGTTCGACTGCGGTAAAGCTTTTGCAGCTGTCCCGCAGTGGCAATCGTTTTCGTGTGGAACATTACGCTGTGGAACCTCTTCCGCCGAATGCGGTGGTGGAGAAGAACATCGTGGAAGTGGAGGCCGTGGGTGAGGCCATCCGCCGCGCGATGAACCGCTCGGGGAGCAAGGCCAAGCTGGCCGCTGCCGCCGTCGCCGGTTCGGCGGTGATCACCAAGGTGATCCCGATGCCGGCCGAGCTCGACGAGAACGACATGGAAGCCCAGATCGAGCTGGAAGCGGTCAACTACATTCCGTACCCGATCGAGGAAGTGAACCTGGACTTCGAGGTGATCGGGGCGATCCCGAACAACCCGGAGATGGTCCAGGTGCTGCTGGCCGCGTCGCGTTCGGAGAACGTGGAACTGCGCCAGTCGGCGCTGGAGCTGGGTGGCCTGCAGGCCAAGGTGATGGACGTGGAGGCCTTCGCGGTCGAGAACGCCTATGCCCTGGTCGCCAGCGAGCTGCCGGTATCCATCGAGGGTGTGGTCGCGCTGGTCGACATCGGTGCCACCATGACCACCCTCAATGTCCTGCGCGGCGGCCGCAGCCTGTACAGCCGCGAACAGGTGTTCGGTGGCAAGCAGCTGACCGACGAGATCATGCGCCGCTACGGCCTGAGCTACGAGGAAGCCGGACTGGCCAAGCGCCAGGGCGGGCTGCCGGAAAGCTACGAGATGGAAGTGCTGGAGCCGTTCAAGGAAGCCACGGTCCAGCAGATCAGCCGCCTGCTGCAGTTCTTCTATGCGGGCAGTGAGTTCAACCGCGTTGATCACATCGTGCTGGCCGGCGGCTGCGCCGTGCTGGGCGGTCTGCCGGAAATGGTCGAGGAACAGCTGGGCGTGCCGACCGTGGTCGCCAACCCGCTGGCACAGATGACCCTGGGGCCGAAGGTGAACGCGCATGCGCTGGCCCAGGATGCCCCCGCGCTGATGATCGCAACCGGTCTGGCGCTGAGGAGCTTCGACTGATGGCACGCATCAATCTATTGCCCTGGCGCGCCGAACGGCGCAAGCAACGCCAGCGCGAGTTCTACGCAATGCTGGGCATGGCCGCGATCGGTGGCCTGCTGCTGTCGCTGGTGATCTGGTTCTACTACGACCGCCAGGTGAGCGGCCAGATGGACCGTAACGCCTATCTGGAAGCCGAGATCGAGAAGGTCAAGGAACAGAACAAGGAGATCGACCGCCTCGACGCGCAGAAGGAACGCCTGCTGGCCCGCAAGAAGGTGATCGAGGAACTGCAGGCCAAGCGCTCGCAGATGGTGCACCTGTTCGATGCGCTGGTGCGCACGATTCCCGATGGCCTGGTGCTGACCGCGCTGAAGCAGGAAGGCGACGTGCTGACCCTGGAAGGCCGCACCCAGTCCAATGCCCGTGTTTCGGCGTACATGCGCAATCTGGAGACCTCCGGTTGGATGACCAACCCGGAACTGTCGATCATCGAAGCGCGTGATCCCGAGAAGGACAAGGACGGCAAGGTGGGCCCGCTGGCCGACATCAAGGCGCTGCCCTATGTGTTCGTGGTCAAGGTGAAGCTGCCGGCACAGAGTGAGGAAGTGGCCGGTACGCCAGGCCTCAACGCCGATGGTTCGGTGGCAGCGCCGGCTCCGCCCACAGTGGCACCGCTTGCAGCCGGCCCGGATGCAGCGGCACCTGCTGCACCGGCCGCCGGCCAGCCTGCTGCTGCACCGGCTGCACCGGCTGCACCGGCTGCACCCGCACCCGCCGCCGCGCCGGTCAACGCACCTGCTGCCACCCCGGCCCCGGCTACGCCGAACCAGCCGGCAGCCCCGGCTGCAAAGCCTGCGCCGAAGCCCGAGGGCAGCCGCCTGGCGCAGCCGCCGCAGGCCTTCAACGCCCCGCTGCAGGGGGATCGCGCATGAGCCAGAAAATCGATCTGAAGAACCTGGATTTCAACGACATCGGCAACTGGCCGCAGAAGGCCAAGATCGTCTTCTGCTCGCTGTTGGCGCTGGTGATCATGTTCGTGGCGTGGATGCTGCTGATCAGTGGCAAGCGCGAGGAACTGGCCGGCCTGGAATCGAAGGAAGTCGAGTTGCGTTCGGAGTTCACCAAGCAGCAGGAGCGTGCGGTGAACCTGGCGCCGCTGAAGCAGCAGCTGGCACAGATGGAACAGGTGCTGCAGCAGATGCTGCGGCAGCTGCCCAGCAAGACCGAAATGCCGGACCTGATCATCGACATCTCGCAGACCGCGCTGTCCAGCGGCCTGACCAACGAGCTGTTCGAGCCGGAACAGGAGCAGGTCAAGGAGTTCTACGCCGAGAAGCCGATCAAGCTGCGCATGGTGGGCAGTTACCACCAGTTCGGTGCCTTCGTCAGTGGCGTGGCGTCGCTGCCGCGCGTGGTCATCCTGACCATGCACGACATCAACCTCAAGCCCAAGGACAAGACCAGCGGCAACGCCCGCAGTGGTGCGCTGGAGCTGTCCGGCACGGTCAAGACCTATCGCTATCTGGATGAGACCGAGGTGCAGGCACAGCAGGCGGCTGACGCCGGCAAGGAGGAGAAGAAGTGATCCGTTCCCTCTTTGCGCGTTGTGGGATGGCTGCCGTCGTGCTGATGCTGGCCGCGTGCGGCCGCGATGTGACCAGCACGCCGGGTGATGCACCGAATCTTGAAAAGTGGGTGGAAGGCGAGCGTGCGCGACCGGCGCAGCCGCTGGAGCCGCTGCCGGTGATGCAGCAGTTCGAAACCTTCGAATACTCCGCACAGGGTCTGCGCGACCCGTTCACCGATGCCTGGACCAATCCGCAGCAGGGGAATGGCGGATTGCGTCCGGATCCGAACCGGCGCAAGGAGCCGCTGGAAGGCTTCCCGCTGGACGCACTGGACATGGTCGGCACCATCGGCACCGGAGCCGCCACCGTGGCGCTGGTGATGGGGCCGGACAAGGTGACCTACCGGGTACGCCCGGGCGGCTACCTGGGACAGAGCGACGGGCGGGTCACGGCGGTCTTCGAAGACCACGTGGAGCTGATCGAACTGGTGCCGGATGGCGCGGGTGGCTGGCTGGAACGGCCGGCAACGCTCTCGCTTGAAGATCAATGATCGTTTACTGGGGATAGCACGATGACCTTTCACCAAGCCAAGGGGCTGCGTCCCATCCGGCGCTTTACCTTGAACCGTGTCAGCGCGTTGGGAGTCGCGCTGATGCTGGCCTGCGCTCCGGCGCTGGCCGCCGCACCGGCGGAAAAGCCGGTGGGCGCCACCGTGGCACCGGCGGCAGCGCCGGCCGGCCTGTCGGTGGCCAAAATCGATTTCAAGCGCGGCGATGATGGCGCCGGGCGCCTGATCGTCCAGTTCGACGGCCAGGGCGCGGTTCCGGACCTGCGTACGCAGGGCAACAGCGTGGTGGTCGATGTCGGTAACGCCCGACTGCCGGCCAACCTGCAGAAGCCGATGAACGTCATCGACTTCGCCACGCCGGTGCAGCGCATCGACGCCAAGCCGTCCGGTGCCGGTACCCAGCTGGTGCTGAGCACCGGTGGCGCGGTGGAGTCGCTGGCCTACCAGAGTGGCAACGAGTACGTGGTGGAGATCAGCCCGCGGCAGGCGCCGGCCGCCGTCGGTGCCGTCACCGCCGGCAGCGTCACCCAGGCTGCCAAGGCCGTCGGCCAGCGCGGTTTCACCGGCAAGCCGGTGACCTTCAACTTCCAGGACGTGCCGGTGCGCACCGTGCTGCAGCTGATCGCCGAGGAATCCAATCTCAACGTGGTGGCCTCCGATTCGGTACAGGGCAATGTGACCCTGCGCTTGGTCAACGTGCCGTGGGACCAGGCACTGGACATCGTGCTGCGTGCCAAGGGCCTGGACAAGCGTCGCGATGGCAGCGTGATCTGGGTCGCTCCGCAGGCTGAGCTGGCCAAATTCGAGCAGGAGAAGGAAGACGCGCGCATCGCCATCGAGAACCGCGAAGACCTGGTCACCGATTACGTCCAGATCAACTACCACAGCGCCACGCAGATCTTCAAAGCGCTGACCGAGGCCAAGGGCATCGGTGGTGGCAGTGGTGGCGGCAATGGCGGTGGTGGCGGCTCGTCGCAGGAGGAGAGTGGCTTCCTGTCCGGGCGGGGCCGCATCGTCGCCGACGAGCGCACCAACACGCTGATGATCAGCGACATTCCGAAGAAGATCGCGCGCATGCGCGAGCTGATCAGTGTGATCGACCGCCCGGTCGACCAGGTGCTGATCGAAAGCCGCATCGTCATCGCGACCGACACCTTCGCCCGCGAGCTGGGTGCGAAGTTCGGCATCAGCGGCAGCCGCGACAACGTGTACTTCAGCGGCAGCCTCGCTGCCAACGAGGAAACCCGCAAGTCGCAGGTCGATACCGCACTGGCCAACGCCAAGGCGGTCCGTGAGTGGCAGGCCGGTGGCAGCGTCGGCCCGGCGCCGATTCCCAGCGGCCCGACCATCAAGCGTGGCCTGAACTGGAACCTGCCGGTGGCTACGGCCAGCAATCCGGGTTCGCTGGCGCTGTCGATCCTCAACGCAGGCTACCTGCTGGACGTGGAGCTGTCGGCCATGCAGGAAGAGTCGCGGGGTGAGGTGATCTCCAACCCGCGCGTGGTCACCACCAACCAGCGCGAGGCGATGATTAAGCAGGGCAAGGAAATCGGCTACGTCACCATCAGTGGCACCGGTGCTGCCGGTGGCGCCGGTTCCACCCCGAACGTGCAGTTCAAGGAAGTGGTGCTGGAACTGCGGGTGACCCCGACCATCACCAACGACAACCGCGTGTTCCTCAACATGCAGGTGAAGAAGGACGAAGTCGACCGCCTGATCGAACTGCAGGGCTATGGCACGGTACCGTCGATCAACCGCCGTGAGGTCAACACCGCGGTGCTGGTCGAGGATGGGCAGACCGTGGTCATCGGTGGTGTGTACGAGTTCACCGACCGCAGCAGCATCAGCAAGGTGCCGTTCCTGGGCGACGTGCCGTTCCTGGGCAACCTGTTCAAGAAGCGCGGCCGCAACAAGGACAAGGCCGAGCTGCTGGTGTTCGTGACCCCGAAGGTGCTGCGCGTGGCCAAGCAGAACTGAGCCCGCGCCTCCGCGAAACGCAGAAGGGCCGCCCTGCGCGGCCCTTCTGCGTTTCCGCCAGTAGATCCACGCCATGCGTGGATGGGCCGTTCAGCCGTTCTTGATGCCATTCGCAGGGCACCCTGCGATGATGTCGGGAACCCGTGCCGTCCCGCGCCGGTCAAAGGCCCCCATGAACCTGCCACCGCCGATGCCCGAAACCGTCTCGCCGCCGTCCGCGCCGGCCACCTCCCGCCTGCATGCCGCTTTCAGCCAGCTGCGCGACGCATTGTCGGCCGAGATCGTCGGCCAGGCCGCGCTGGTCGAACGCCTGCTGATCGCGCTGCTGGCCGATGGCCACCTGCTGGTGGAAGGCGCTCCGGGCCTGGCCAAGACCACGGCGATCCGCGCGCTGGCCTCGCGCCTGGAGGCCGACTTCGCCCGCGTGCAGTTCACCCCGGACCTGCTGCCGGCCGACCTGACCGGCACCGAAATCTGGCGCCCGCAGGAAGGGCGCTTCGAATTCGTACCCGGCCCGATCTTCCATCCGATCCTGCTGGCCGACGAAATCAACCGCGCGCCGGCCAAGGTGCAGTCGGCACTGCTGGAAGCGATGGGCGAGCGCCAGGTCACCGTGGGCCGCCACACCTACGCGCTGCCGCCGCTGTTCCTGGTGATGGCCACGCAGAACCCGATCGAGCAGGAAGGCACCTTCCCGCTGCCGGAAGCGCAGTTGGACCGTTTCCTGATGCATGTGCGCATCGGCTACCCGGACCAGGCCGCCGAATCGGAGATCCTGCGCCTGGCTCGCGAGCGCGCCCGTGGTGCGTTGGGCGAAGCCGCACAAGCGCCGGAAAAGCTGCCGATGCAGGATGTGTTCGATGCCCGCCGCGAAGTGCTGGACCTGCACATGGCGCCGGCGCTGGAACGCTACCTGATCGAGCTGGTGCTGGCCTCGCGTGATCCGTCGCGCTATGACGCTGGCCTTGGCCGCCGCATTGCATGGGGCGCCAGCCCGCGCGGTTCCATCGCGCTGGAACGCTGTGCGCGCGCGCGCGCCTGGTTGGCTGGCCGCGATTTCGTCACCCCCGATGACGTGCGAGCGGTTGCTGCCGACGTGCTGCGCCATCGCGTGCTGCCCAGCTACGAAGCCACCGCTGAAGGCTGGGATGGTGAGCGCTTGGTGCAGGAGCTGCTGGCCCGGGTGCCGGCACCCTGAGCCTGCGCATGACCGATCCATCCCTGCACCACGCCTCCTCCGTCAGTGACGGTGACGGGCTGCGCCCGCAACTGTCCGAACTGGTGGCGCTGCGCCGCCTTGCACAGCGACCGCCGCCGCCACGCCGTGGCCGTGCCGGCAACGCCGGGCAGGCGCCGTCGCCGCTGCGCGGGCGTGGCATGGAATATGCCGAGTCACGCGAGTACGTGGCCGGTGATGATGCACGGCATATCGACTGGCGGGTGACCGCGCGCACCGGACGTGCCCATACCAAGCTGTTCCAGGCCGAACGCGAGCGGGTCAGCCTGATCGTGGCCGATACCTCGCCGGCCCTGTACTTCGGCACCCGCGTGCGCTTCAAATCGGTGCAGGCTGCACGCGCGGGTGCCGTCGCCGCGTGGTCGGCGCAGCGTCGTGGCGATCGCATCGGCGCCCTGCGTGGCAGCGACCGTGAACCACCGATTGCACCGGCAGGCGGCCCGCGCGGCGTATTGCGCGTGCTGGACGCGCTCACCCGCTGGTATGCGCAGCCCCCGGCCGATGACCTTGGCCTGGAACGTGCGCTGGACCATGCCGGTCGCGTCCTGCGCCCGGGTGCACGTGTGCTGGTGCTGGCCGATCCGCAGCAGGCCATCCGTATTCCGCCGGCGCGCTGGAGTGCGCTGGCCCAGCACCACGACCTCAGTCTGGTGCTGCTGGTGGATCCATTGGAACTGCAGCCTCCGTCAGCCGCGCTGCAGTTCCAGACCCTGCAGCAGCGCATCGGCCTCGACCTGCGACGCAGCGAGGTCCAGGCTCATTGGCAGGCCCACTTCGTCGAACCGCTGCAGGACCTGCGGCGCCAGCTGGGAGCGCGCCGCGTCGATGTGCAGGTGCTGTCCACCGACGCGCCCAGCGATGCCTGGCTGGCGCCATCACCGACCGAGGTGCCGGCATGAGCGCGAACCTGCCGCTGCGCGATGTGCAGGTGCCACCCGCCCCATCATGGTGGCCGCCGGCACCGGGCTATCTGATGATCGGCGGCGTGGTGCTGCTGTTGCTGGTGGTGGCGGCCTTCTTCTGGTGGCAGCGTCGCCGTCGCCGCCAACGCTGGTTGCAGCTGTTCGATCAGGAGCTGGCATCTACCGCCGATGCTGCTGCGGAACTGGCAGCCATTGCCGGACTGCTGCGTCGCGCCGCACGCCAGGCGCAGCCCGGCAGTGAATCCCTGCGCGATGACGCCTGGTGGCAGCGCGTGGATCCGCAGGGCACATTGCCGGAAGCACGCCGAAGCCTGTTGGCCGAAGGTGCCTATCGCCCACGCGTGGACGTCAACGAGGTGGCCGCAGTACGCCGCTGGGCGCGCGAGCGCTACCTGGCCATGCTGCTGGAGCGGCGCCGATGAATCTGCTGGCAAGTTACTGGCCATGGCCGGACCTGCAGCTGGCGTGGCCGTTGGCCCTGCTGGCGCTGCCGTTGCCGTTGCTGATGCGCTGGTGGAAGCGTCGTGCCGATCCCGGCGCTGCGCTGCGGGTGCCCTATGCGGCGACGGAACTGCAAGCGCTGTCCGGTGGCGGCCGCGTTGACGTGTCGTGGCTGCGCACGCTGCTGTTGTGGCTGGGTTGGTGCGCGCTGTGCGTCGCACTGGCTCGCCCGCAACAGCTGGGTGAAGCGATCACGCCGCCGCAGGAGGGCCGGCAGATGATGCTGGCGATGGACGTGTCCGGCAGCATGGGCGAGGGCGACATGGTGCTGGGCGGGCAGGCGGTGGATCGCCTGACCGCGGCCAAGGCCGTGCTGGCCGATTTCCTTGATCGTCGTGCCGGTGATCGCATCGGCCTGCTGATCTTCGGCGACCGCGCCTACACGTTGACGCCGCTTACGGCCGATCTGGCCAGCGTGCGCGACCAGCTGCGCGACAGCGTGGTCGGCCTGGCCGGGCGCGAGACCGCCATCGGTGATGCCATCGGCCTGGCGGTGAAGCGCCTGCGCAGCCAGCCTGAAGGCCAGCGCGTGCTGATTCTGCTGACCGACGGCGTCAGCAATGCCGGCGTGCTGGAACCGCTGCGTGCCGCCGAAGTCGCGCGTGCCGAGGGCGTGCGTATCCACACCGTCGCCTTTGGCGGTGATGGCAGCATGCGCCTGTTCGGTATTCCCATTTCCGCCGACCAGGATCCGGTCGACGAGGCTACCTTGAAGAAGATCGCGAGCATGACCGGCGGCCAGTTCTTCCGCGCCCGCGACACTGCACAGCTGGCCGGCATCTATGCCGAACTGGACCGGCTCGAGCCGATCGCTGCGAAGGGACCAAGCCTGCGACCGCGCGAGGAACGCTATGCATGGGCGCTGGGCCTGGCCTTGCTGCTGGGCGCATTGGCCTGGCTGTGGCCGGAGCGTCGCCGATGATCGCACTTGCTTCGAATCTTCCCGACTGGAACGCGCTGCACTTCCTGCGTCCGGAATGGCTGTGGGCGTTGCTGGCGCTGCCGTTGATCATCGCTGTGGCGTTGTATCGGCAGCGGCGCAGCGACGTGTGGCGAACAGCGGTGGATGCCCACCTGTTGCCGCATCTGCTGGCTGCGGGCACGCGCCGCCGTGCACGCCTGCCCTGGGCCGTGCTGCTGGGCTGGACCCTGGCAGCGCTGGCCATGGCCGGGCCGAGTTGGCGGCAGCAGGCACAACCGATGTTCCAGGCCAGCGCACCGCTGCTGGTCGTGCTGGATCTGTCCAGCCGGATCAATGCCACCGATCTGCCGCCGTCGCGCCTGCTGCAGGCTCGGGCGAAAGTGGGCGAGCTGCTGCGTGCCCGCCAGGGTGGCCAGGTGGGCCTGGTGGTCTATGCCGAGGATGCCTACACCGTGGCACCGCTGACCGATGACGGCAGCAACGTCGCGCTGTATCTGGACGCGCTGTCGCCGGATGTGATGCCGCGCGACGGACAACGCGCCGACCGTGGCATCGACTGGGCGACGCGGTTGATGCGCCAGATCGGGGCATTGCGGGGGCAGATCCTGCTGGTCAGCGATCAGGCGGATGATGAAGCGGCACTGGCCGCAGCGCAGGCGCGCAGCCTCGGCATGCAGGTGTCGGTACTGGGGCTGGGCACATCTGCCGGTGCGGCGTACCGGGATGGCACTGGGCAGATCCGCCAGGCCGCGCTGGATGAAGGCAGCCTGCGTGCGGTGGCGACCGCAGGCGGAGGCCGCTATGCCCGCATCGCCACCGATGACAGTGATCTGCGTGCGCTGGGCGTACTTGATGCACGCGAGGGTACTGCGGCGCAGCGGCCCGGCGAGGGCAAGCAATGGCGTGATGAAGGGTTCTGGTTGCTGCCACCGGTGATGCTGCTGGCGCTGTTGGCCTTCCGACGCCGCGCGCTGCTGGCGGCGGTGCTGGCGGTGGGCCTGCTGCCATGGATGAGTGATGTGCAGGCGCAGGCGCCCGCGGTGCCTGCCGCACCGCCGGCGCCGGGCACGCTGTGGAAGCGCGCCGACCAGGTGCAGTACCAGCGTCTGGCCGAAGGTGCGCAGGCTTACCGCAACGGTGATTTCGCCAGTGCCCGCAAGCAGTTCGAGGGCATCGACAGCGATGCGGGCTGGTACAATCTGGCCAATACGCTGGCCCGCCAGGGCAACTACGACGAAGCCATTGCCGCCTACGACCGCGCGCTGGCACTGCATCCCGGCATGGCAGATGCGGTCGCCAACCGTGCCGTGGTCGATGCCGCGCGCAAGCGCAAGCAGTCGGGTGGCAAAGGCCAGGATCAGCAGAAGCCTCCGCAGAACGGGCAGCAAAAACAACCGCAGAATGGTCAGGGCCAGCAGAATCCGCAGGGCCAGCAGCCGCAGCAGGGCCAGCAGAATCCCGGTCAGGGACAGCCACAGTCGGGTCAGCAGGGCCAGCCCAATCCCGGTGACGACAAGAACCAGTCGAGCCCGCAGCCCGGCGAGCGCGGCCGCGATGGACAGCAGGCGCCACCACAGGTGGAGGATGCCAAAGCGCAGGCCCAGGCTGATGAGCAGCAGCGCCAGCGCATGCAGCAGGCCATGCAGCAGGCACGTGAGGGCAAAGGCGATCAGGATGGCAAGCCCGTGCCAGGCAGCGACGGCACCACCCCACGCCAACGCGAGGAGCAGCAGGCGGTGGAGGCGTGGATGCGGCGCGTGCCGGATGATCCAGGCGCATTGCTGCGGGCCAAGTTCCAGCTGGAAAACGAACGCAGGAAGAGGGAAGGGCGATGACGCGGGCGATCAACATGCACGGGCACTGGCCCCGACAGGTACTGGCGGCACTGCTGCTGTGGCTGCCGCTGCTGGCCTGGGCGCAGCCGCGTGCGTGGCTGGACCGCGACCGCATCGCGATGGGCGACACGGTCACGCTCAATGTCGAGAGCGACCAGGGCGCCCCTGACTTCACACCGTTGCGCACAGACTTCGACCTCAGCGGGCAGACCAGCAGCCGCCAGGTAGCGTGGAGCAATGGCAGCATGCAGCAGCGCAACCTGTATGGCGTGGCACTCACGCCACGGCGTAGCGGTGCACTGGTGGTGCCGGGCCTGCAGGTGGGCAACGTACGTACCGCTCCGTTGACCCTGCAGGTGGATGCCGCTGCCGTGGCAGGTCCCGACAGCAATGCGGTGGCGTTCATCGAAACCGCTGTCGATGACGAGACACCGTATGTGCAGCAGAGCGTAGGCGTGGTGGTGCGGTTGTATTTCGCTTCCCAGTTGGCCTCCGGCGAACTGGTGCTGGATACACCGGCCGGCGCGTCGTTGCAGCGGGTGGGCGATGACCGCACCGATGTGCGACAGGTCAACGGCCGCCGCTACAACGTGGTCGAGCGGCGCTTCCTGCTGATCCCCGAGCGCAGCGGTGCACTTCGGCTGGCCGGTGCGCGCTTCAGCGGGCGCAGTGCCGGTGGCTTCTTCGACGATTTCTTCGGCGGCGGCGACGGGCGCATGAATGCCACTGGCGCGGACCGCACGTTGCAGGTGCAGGCGCAACCGGCGCAGGCGCCGCAGCCATGGCTGCCGCTGCAGGGCCTGCAGCTGCGCTACACCAGTGCACCGACCAGCGCCCGTACCGGCGAGGCGGCCAACGTGGTGGTGGAGGCGATTGCCGAAGGCGCTACCCGCGCGCAGTTCACCGATCTGCCGGTGCCCGACGTCGGCAACGCCGCGCAGGTGTTCGCAGAACCTGCGCAGTACGAAGAGACCTTCAATGGCAGTACGCCGCGGCTGAAGATCACCCGCCGCTATTCGATCGTGCCGCGCCAGCCGGGTTCGCTGGTGGTGCCGGGGCCGCGCCTGCCGTGGTGGGACGTGCGCAATGGCAAGGCACAGGAAGCGAAGCTGCCGGACCTGACGCTGGCCGTGGTGGCCGGTAACGGGGGGGGCAGTGCGTCACCTGCACCGCTGCCGCCGATCGACACCGAAGCGGCGCTGCCGGATGGCGATGGCCAGGACAGCCGTATCGCGGCGACCGATCCGCGCGCCAGTGGTTTGTCCGAGCGTCCGTGGCCGTGGATGGGCGCCGCCATCGGCCTGGCGTTGCTGTGGCTGTTGACGCTGTTGTGGGGCTGGCAGCGAGGCCGTCGCCCGCGCGTGGCGGCACCCGTGGCGGCCAAGGGCGCTGTGCCGGCTGTGGCGACTGGACGTGCAGGCGTGGCCGAACTGCGCCGCGCGCTGGATGGTGAAGGGTTTGATCAGGTGGAAGCGCAGCTGTGTGCGATGGCCGGTGTCGAACGTATCGAGCAGGTCATCACGCGGCTCGATGACCCGGCCCAGCGCCAGGTGCTGCAGGAACTGCAGCAGGCCCGATGGGGCGGGCAGGGTGATCTTGCGCCGCTGCGCACGCGCCTGCGCGAGGTCTTCCGTGACGGACCGCACTGGTCGGCGGCAGCAAAGACCGCTGACACTGGCCTGGCGCCGCTGTATCCGCCGCGGCGAACCTGAACCGGCGCCGCTTGCGCGCTTTGTTAGAGTGCATTCATTTTTCGAGGAAACCCGCGCATGACAGCAGCTGCTGCCGACAAGAAGAAGTTGCCCCTGCATTGGAAGATGGGCATCGGCTTTGCGATCGGCCTGATCCTGGGACTGATCGTGCACGCCCTGGGCGGCAGCGTCGATGGTCTGCAGGCCGGTGCCAAGTGGGTAATGGACTACATCACCACCCCGGCTTCGGGCCTGTTCCTCAACCTGATCTTCATGCTGATCGTGCCGCTGATCTTCTCGGCGCTGATCATGGGTGTGTCGGAGATGGGCGACATCCGCGCCCTAGGCCGCATCGGCTGGAAGACCCTGGCCTATACCGTGCTGCTGTCCGGCATTGCCGTGGGCATCGGGCTGGTGCTGGTGAACCTGCTCAAGCCGGGTGTGGGCGTCGACCCGCAGGTCGCTGCGATGATGCTGTCGGAGAACGCCGAGCGCAGCAAGGAGATTGTCGCGGGCATCCACGGCACGCCGAAGGGCATGGACATGCTGCTGTCGATCGTGCCGAGCAACGTGCTGCAGGCCGCGTCTGACAACGGCGCGATCCTGTCGCTGATGTTCTTCGCGCTGATGTTCGGCATCGGCATGGTGCTGACCGACAACGAGAAGGTCGCGCCGCTGCGCCGCGCCATCGAAGGCGTGTTCGAAATTTCGATGACCCTGATCAACCTGGTCATCCGCCTGGCCCCGTATGCGGTGGCCTGCTTCATGTTCAACCTGGCCGCGCTGTTCGGCTTCGAGCTGATCATCCGCCTCGGTGCCTACGTGGGCGTGGTGGTGCTGGCACTCGGCCTGCACATGGTGGTGAGCTACGGTACGGCCGTATGGCTGTCCGGTCGTTCGCCGCTGTCGTTCTTCCGCGATACCCAGGAAGCGACGGTGATGGCGTTCTCCACCGCCTCCAGCAACGCCACCCTGCCGACCGCGCTGCGCGTGGCCGACCAGATGGGCCTGCCGCAGCGCGTGTCGCGCTTCGTGTTGACCGTGGGCGCCACCGCCAACCAGAACGGCACCGCGCTGTTCGAGGGCGTGACGGTGATCTTCCTGGCCCAGTTCTTCGGCGTGGACCTGAGCATCGGCCAGCAGATCATGGTGATGGCGGTCTGCATCCTCGGTGGCATCGGCACGGCCGGCGTGCCGTCAGGCTCGCTGCCGGTGGTGGCGATGATCTGCGCGATGGTGGGCGTGAACCCGCTGGGCATCGGCCTGATCCTGGGCGTGAACCACTTCCTGGACATGTGCCGTACCGCGCTGAACGTGACCGGCGACCTGGCCCTGACCACCCTGGTGGCCAAGGGCGAGTCCCACGATGGCCCGGCGCTGGGCCCGCAGCAGGACTGAGTCCGGATTCCCGTCCCGGGACTCCGGGGACGGGTAGTGCCGGCCGCTGGCCGGGTACGCGTCATCGCATGCGCGCTGCCGCTCCCACGTTTCGCGATGCGAATCGCGGGCCCCCCTTACCGGCCTCCACACCCCGGCGCCTATGGCGCAGCCCCCGAACTCCGGGGGCGGGTAGTGCCGGCCGCTGGCCGGGTACGCGTCATCGCATGCGCGCTGCCGCTCCCACGTTTCGCGATGCGAATCGCGGGCCCCCCTTACCGGCCTCCACACCCCGGCGCCTATGGCGCAGCCCCCGAACTCCGGGGGCGGGTAGTGCCGGCCGCTGGCCGGGTACGCGTCATCGCATGCGCGCTGCCGCTCCCACGTTTCGCGATGCGAATCGCGGGCCCCCCTTACCGGCCTCCACACCCCGGCGCC